>CAYFTD010000329.1:0-10123 GCA_964345915.1 uncultured archaeon | reverse complement strand
CCTCAGTAACTGTCATGAGAACCTGAGCTTTATCTTCTCCATACCTTTTCGAATACTCTCCCAAGCGTTTCTCCTCTGCACTAACAACGACTTTGGCCGCTTTGGCAGCACGCTTTCGCTTGGGCTTCTTGGCCTCTTTTACTGGTGGAGCGGCCTCCATTGTCGAGGCAATAAGTGCTTCCAACTCTTCATAGGTCAAACCCTTGAGAACCTCGTCTGACACTGACTCTCGTACTTCGTCAGGTATCTTCTCAATGAGTTCTTGCCTAGTTGGTGCTCCTTTCTTTCTTCGTACCTTCTTGACCTTCCTGACTTTCACGGCCTTCTTCTTGGGCTTACGCTTTGGCTTCGCGACCTCGGCCGATACCTTCAACGACTCGACAAGTTCTCTAGCAGTTTCAGGAGTGAGTCTTCTCAGATCTTCTGACGGGAGAGTTTCCCTTAGATCTTCAGGTAGCTCACTCAGAATCTCTTCAACCTCAGCCGATACTCCTGGGGTCTTTCTCGGAGCTTCCTCTGCTACTGGCGGTGTTGTGACTCTTGACTCAGCGCCTGCAAGCACAATCGGCGCCTCTTCAAGCTCGCGCACAAATTCGGTCACGTCTATTTCAATATCAAAGCTCTGTGACCGCCAATTCAGATATCTATCAATGCCATCGGAACTCAAGTTTATGTGGGACAAACGATTTCGTATGCTGCTCTCTTCTGCGTCTGGGAAATTCGCTGCAAGGTCTTCGATGTCCTTTGGTGAGAGTCGCGCCCAAATTGGTCCCCTGAGAACCTTTGAGAGTCCTGCTGCACAGTGTGATCTGACCCAGGTGTTTGAGTCCTTGAGTCCCTTGAGAAGATCGGGAATTGTTCTTGGCTGATGATAGAAGGCAAGTGCCTGTGCACATGCGATTCTAACTGCCTCTTCTTCATCATTCAAAGCCTTCGCAAGGTCAACCACAATAGAGGGGTCTCCGAGGTCAATCGATGCAAGAAGTGCTCTTTCCCTCACAACATCCGAGGCATCTGAGAATGCAGAAACAAGTGCCTTTCTAACCTTCTTGTTCTTCTGTGCACGAATTCCGACCTTCTCGGTTTCGAACTCGAGTAGCAGACGCCTGGTATCGGACAAGAGTACTCCTCCGTGGCGCGAGGATTACACGCGACTTAGGTTCGTGTATATTGGCCGAATCTAGTATCCGGTCCTTAGCTTGTTGTTCGCATTACAACGCGCAGTTATTAAACTGTTCGTGATATGTATACCCTTCTCGTACGCGAATACTCTGTCCTGGGCCGACCGGATGAGATTTAGGCTCGGAATGCTGTCGCCTGATGTGAGCAGCAATGGGACAAGAAGACAGTTCAGATGCACTGCGAGTCATCAGTTTCGCTTTAGTTTTGTTTCTTATCATTCTCATGAATGAAGTCACATCCTATGTCACAGCCTCAATGGATGCAACCACCAGAGGATTGATTGGGACGGGAGTGTTCTTTGGGAATTTCCTGCTGATGTATCTGGCCCTAGTTGCCTTTCTGAGATGGGAGAACGGCGGTGATGTTGCTGGGTTAGGTATTCAGTTCGATCAGAAGACGGTGACACACCTTATTGTGGGAACATTAGCGGGATGTGTAGGTGCTATCGCTGTCTATTCCATTGCACTGTTTCTTGGCGGAGACCTTCGTCCGGTTGCAGAGATTAACGCCGAACTCGTTGCCAGTGAAGTTCTCATAACTGTCCCAGTTGCCCTTTTTGAAGAGCTGAGCTATCGAGGATACCTAATGACTCGAATGGAGCGCGTAACAGGGCGTAACATCGCTATCATCGGTAGTTCAGTGTGGTTCTCTCTTCTGCACTTTGGCTGGTGGGTCCCTCTCGGATCAGTTCCTCTCCACCTCGTGCTGATATTCACCTTCAACTTGTTTCTCGGTGGAGTTGTCTTGAGTTTCGGCTATTACTGGTCAGGAAACCGTTTGTGGGTGCCCATAGCATTCCATTTCGCATGGAACATGCTCGCATACGTTCTGTTTCCGGTCTTCCCACGCGAACCTGTTCTAATGCCTGAAGTGTTCCAGATTGAATGGGGAATCACGACCATACCTGGATTCATCTTGGGACTCTCATTGATGTGGCTCCTTCTTCAGGAGTTACAAAAGAAGAAATGAAGGGCCGGGGATTTCCGGCACCTTCGAAGCATTCTATTGCTGATGTACCTGACCGCTGGTCTCACGATCTACTATCATGGTAAGTCCTGATACCGCGATTACAGCCACTCTCTCGCCTTCACGTATAGGTGGACCACGAGTCCTGGCCCACCATATCTCAGCCCCTACCTTCACTTTTCCTGTCGGATTGATGTCTGTCAAGGCCATCACTTCATGGCCGGCTCCATACGCAGAGTATTGGGGCCATTCATCATATCCTCGAAGGAAGACCGCATATAATGCCATCAAGCCCATCACGGTGCCTACCATGATGTATACGGTTGTGGTCCTCGATGGGTCGACCCACATCGATATGAGTATTGCAACGCCGTAGAATGGGAATAGCTTGAGGGACACCTTGGCGTCAATGAACCCCCCATCGACAAAGCTGCCTCCCCCCGTGAAGATCGCGAGCATGAGGAAGAGTACGCCGGCTATGACGATGAGCTCAATTGCACCAAACTCGGTGCCGGGTCTGAGAAATACCTGCATGGCGAAGAGAATTAGGACTATCGGTACAACGACCTGAGCCATTGCCTTTCCGCTTGCAGGCTCTACTGCGACGACCATGAGAGTAAGTACGATGGCTATGAGAATCAGTCCAACAAATGGATCGAAGAGAACATAGCCCACGAGGACACTCATCACTGACATCAGCATCAGTACAACAAAGATCTTTATCCAAGCATCCATCACATCGGTCTCCCTTAGGTCCTCCATAGCTTACTCTGGCGAGCCTTTGTCTTTGGGGACCTTCATGCCACCAGTTCCTGCAGAGAGTGCCGCAGTTGTACCGGCTACCATTCCAACCTCTGGGATGTTTGTCGGAACCATAATGATCAGGTTAGCGTTCTTCGATATCTCCTGCATTATGTTCCAAGTTCGCAACACAAAGCCTACGGATGACTCCTCGTACATCCTTGCAGCCTTCAACATGTTCTCAGAAGCCTCAAGCTCAGCTGTTGCCAGAGTGATTCTTGCTCTGCGCTCTCTCTCAGCCTGTGCCTCTCGGCTCATGGCGTCTTGCAGGGCCGCCGGAATCACAACATCACGAATCTCAACACTGGTGACTTTCACACCCCAGTGTTCAGTCTTCTCGTCTATCAGCTCCTGCAGGTGGGCAGCGATATTGTCCCTTTCAGAGAGTACCTCATCAAGCGTGACCTTACCGATTGTTTCACGGAGTGTGGTCTGAGCTGCCAGTTCTACTGCCACTGAATATCTTTCAACGGCAAGTATAGCTTTCTCAGGGTCTATTACCCTGAAGTACATAACAGCATCTACTACCACAGGCACGTTGTCCTTTGTAAGAGACCTCTCAGTCTTGAAAGCGTAAGTCAGCAACCTCAGTGATACCTTCATTGCGATCTTGTCAAGTATAGGTGTGACCCAGGTAATACCCGGACCCTTGACACCCCTAAACTTCCCAAGTCGAAGAATGGCAATGCGCTCCCACTCCTTGAGGACCTTTATGCCACTAGCAACGAACATCAAGACAAAGAGGAAGAGGAACCCAATCAGGGTCACCCAAGCCCAATAAGGATCGATAAATTGCAATCTTCTGTTTCTCCTATCCTTGTCACATTTTCAAGTCTTGGCTGAAACGGGAGCGAAACTCCCGTTCCGGGTGTAGTTTCACGGGAACGTATATGAAGCTTCGTCTCGGAGCGGGCCGCTTCTGCCCCCTTTTACTGAGGGCAGAAGCCACCTCATCAAATAGTTTGCTCCTCCTCGATTTCCTCAGGGGTAAGCTCGCGTGCTTCCACAGATTCCCAGGGAGTTGTGGGTAGCTCAAGATTCGTCTGGCGGATTGCCTCTCCAACTGCAATCACAACTACGGCTAGGATGATTGAGGCTACGAGTCTCTCAACAGGATAGACGAAGGTGATTGCCAGCCAGACGTCGACTAGGCCCACAGGATCCCAGCCTAAGACGTAGACGAATTGATACACACTAGCCGCATTGCCTACGACATGATCTGTTAGAAGGGCGATGAAGCTAAACAGCCAAATGCCGAAGGACATCACCGCGATGTTTCTTCCCTTCTCGAAAGAAGTGGATTCCTTGAGCATATCAGTCACTCTTGGAATGAGTAATAGAATGATGATAATGAATGTCACTAGGTGGAGCCAGATGAACATGATTGCAGGAATCCCAATTGGACTAGCAATGAACGCTAGAAGTCCAATCAAGAACACCACAAAGAGTAGACGTGGTCTTCCAGTTCTTAGGGCTCCTGCGGCGAAGGCTCCAGCCGTTGGAGCTAGCGTAGGCACTATGGGCCCTAGGATTCCTCCTGGGTTGAAGATGTTGACTCCAAGAAATGAGCCTATGAATACTGATATGGGTCCATAGAATGGCCCAAGAAGGAATCCCACAATTGGCGCCGACACCATGCCCCAAGTTAGAAAGCCGCCTCCCATTCCGAGCACGGAATAGGGGATCATCGAGAGAACCAAATGGAACGCTGCAAAGATTCCCACTAGAGCCCACGGATACGCTTCCGATTGTGTGAAACTTGACATGAAGGCACTCCTCCTATGCAGTGTAGTTTAGTAAACTACATAGGTAGTTATGTACACTACATCGGCGTAGCAATCCGCTATTTGAATATGATGGAGACCCGTTCGATGGAAATAGGAGAACATCTATGGCCGTACGTCTTGTTTCTTCCCGAAAGCTTGGAGCGAAGGGTAGAGTTCATCAGAACTGTTCTGGCATCAAAGATTGCTCCGGGCGTTCTGTCCAGTTTCGAGAAGGAAGGCAAAGTTCTGCAGCGCGATCTTGTCAATCGACTGCCTCACTCTAACAAGAGTATTCTCGCTTATTTGAGAGCTCTAAAGGAATTCGATCTTGTGAGGACTGGCTCTTTAGTAGAAAGAGGGAAGCGGGTTGTGTACCATGAGCTAACGAGAAGTGGCTGGGGTCTTGCTCGTTTCTTTTCTGAAGGTCTCCCATCAGATCTCGGAGAACTCACAGAGTTTCTTCTGGAAGACTACCTCACCAATCTGGTGTCTTTGTATCGAGATCTGGACTTGGACGAGTCATTGATCTTTGAAGTCTTCGCGCGCACTCGTGGGAAAGAGATACTGCAGGGCTCCACCACATACGAGAGGCCAGAGTTTGTCCTGTTTGGCGCTTCGGCCTTCTTCACTGAGGTTGAATGTGGAATGCTGCCGCCACCTGGTGGTGAGGTGGGATGTAGGGTTCCTGAAAGATACTCAGGTGGGCCAACAATCAGACTTGCCCTAGCACTTGCAGATCAGAAGCGCAAAGTTACTTTCGTGTCTGCTGTGGGGAACGATCAAGATGGATGGAACATAATCACTTCTCTTGCGAGTCAGAAAGTCGACGTTTCACACTTCGTGGTGGAGGACGATAAGGAAACGAACAAGACGATTTTGATTGCAGACGAGAAAGGGAAAAGAACTCTAGTCGGAATAGGTGACCTCTCTGCATTATCGATTACTTCGCCCTCTCAAGTTCCGTGGGATACGGTAGAGGAAGTAAAAGCAGTATACCTTGGAGAAGTATTTATCGAGGTTGCAGTCTCGATAGCTGCCCATGCAAGAGCACGCAATATCCCAATTGTCTACAGATGTTCGCCCCACTATTGGCGGAGAGGTATCGATGAGCTAGAGCCTATTCTGAAACAAGTCGACATCCTATTTGCTTCAAGTAGAGAATGGAAGGAGGCGAAGAAGGTGCTCGGGGCAAATCCCCTTGCGAAGTTGGCGAACTCAACTGAAGCAGCCATTGTGCTGAAGCACTCCCGGAATGCCTACAGAATCCATGAGGATGCCAACTCTAAACCAACCGAACTCGTTTCTGAATCCTCAACTGATGATATCACTGGGTGGTTGATGGCTGGAATAATGCAGGCCATTGGACGTGGGGAGGACATAGTGAAGGCTGTGGAGAAAGGAATCCGACTAGAGAACTCCAAGCTTTCGATGAGCTAGCTACTGGAAGAGGCGAGCACCCAGAAGAAGAGGCCTCCCAGGATCCATACGAAGAGTCCAGCTCCGAGGACAATTCCAAGTGTCGCTCCCATTGAGGACGACCCGAGGTTGACGTGGACATTCGTGAAACTCTTGAAGCCTCCCACGTACTTGGTTTCGTAGCTGCAGTGAAACTCCTTGTCTGTGATACAACCACATATCTCACAGACGAACCTGTTCTGAAAGACTGCACCAAACAGGCTATCCAAATTGGATCCAATGAACGCTGTAAGGACAGCCAGTGGTACAATGAAAATGAGTTGGGACAGGTTTGAAACGGGTACTGAACCCGGCGCCAGAAGGGCAAAGGTGAGTGCTATGACTCCTATCCCTAAACCGGCGGCAGCTGCAGCAGCTTCTCCGAGAAGAGATACCCCACCTATTGTGCCTCGAGGAACCTTCCTTCTCAGATTTGTAATCAACCTGGGCTTAGACTTGCTGAACACTCCTATTTCAGATGCCAATGTATCGGCCGTGGTTGTTGCAACAGCTCCGATGAAGCCTCCGAACATCCAGAAGGGATCAATACCGAAACTGGGCGAAACAAAAATGCCGATTGAGAAGATCATCGGGATAGAGCCACTTGCCATTACATTTCTGAACGACCTCTTCCCTTTGCCTTCTTGAGCTAATCCTTGTTCAGCCTTCGCCTTATACTTGAACTTCGTAGCCGCTCCTGATGAAAGGAAGAAGAATAGAACTATCGCAAAGGCTGGAGGGCCTCCAGTATACCAAATAGTGAAACCTACAACGAATGCACTGACCATGCCTGAGATGTCAAGGAACCCAGCCTTGTAGGCAACTACACCTATGACTGTCATCACCAGTAGTCCAGAAACTACAGGGTGGGTCAACAGTTCTAGCATTCAGCTCACATCCGTGCTTCTTCATTCCCAATCCAGAGGTTGACTCCACACTTCCCAATCGCGCCATCTATTCTCTGAACATATAGCAGATGACGCTTAGGAACTCCAATTTGCTCAAGAGCGGCCTTCCTAACCCTATTATACCTTTGGAAACTGCTCAGTCAATTGTCGAACTAAACTTCGCCTTCTTCCTATAAAACTTCTACAACCTTAGAACAATTAGACGTTGGCATGAAGTAAGAATTGCGCATTCTCCTGTTGGATTTGATTCGTCCTCGACACGAAAGTCGCTCCTCAATAGACGGTGAACTGCTTCCGGTTCTGCCTCACTGCTCGGTTCGGAAGAGTTCGGTTTCCTTGAATGATGAGTGCTTCAACGTAGAAGCCGGTCACTACGTCAACCGGCGGGGTGATCCACCTCACTTTGACTTCGTTATTCTGTGCCTGTGCATCAGGGAATGGCAGCTCAAACTGCTTTGCAACTTCTCGGCGCGACATTACTCTCACTACTATGGAGAGGTCACTCATACCTTCTCTTGCACTGACAATTCGGGCCGTGATTTCAATTGGTGTGAGTCTGGCCACGAGACCCGGTACGTCTTCTCCTGTTTCTCTCCGAATCGTGAAATCAACATTGAATTGGGGCTTATCAATTGCCTTCACTCTGAGTCTTTCTTTGATCTCAGTTGCCAGATCGGAGTGCTTCACAATTGCTCTGAGATGTGCAGTACTCATCTCAGCTCCGAGTGGAATCCTAAGCGGAAGCGGAAACAACTTAGTTTCCTCTGGACCAAGCTTTGGCTCTCTTGTCAGTAGGACCTCTAATTCACCGACTGATTCGAGTTCGACCAGGAGCTCGTAGTTGAGGGTCTTCCCAGTAGTGTTGGTTATCTGTATGGTGGGGCTAATGGCCTCATCAGGAAGGACGAAGGCCGGCACACCGATGAACACAACCTTGGCAATCTCTTCTTCGGGAGGTCGGGTCAGGGGAATCTCAACTGACTTCTGATCCACTATTACTCCCTCATAGGAGAGCTTGGCAACTAGCTTGACGCTCGTGGGGTTTTCAGCTCCTGAAGGTCTTGGAACCAAGAAAGGTCCGTAGGCCAAGGATAGATTCCGACTTTGTTTGACGGACTGATTCACTACCATACGTTCCTCACCGTTAGGAAACACCAAGCTCATAGTTAGATTGGCTGGGTTTCCAAGCTCGGTGTTCCGTCTTACTCTCAACCACCCCGAAATCTTGCCTCCAACATGTGATGAATCTGGAGTCCTCAACGAGTCGATATTCAGTGCTACTTCAAGTCTGTCGATCCCGAAGCGGCTAGACTCTACTGAAATGAGTTGTTCATTGCTTTCGATTACTGACGCCCTGATTAGACCTGATTTGCTCCCGACATCCTCTGATTTCACTTGGGGAACGCGCCATGTGAATCTAGCTGATTTCTCTAGAATCTCAGCAATCCCAATCCTGGAGATCTCATGACTCTCACCAGAGTCTGAAAGGAACTCTACTTTGAGCACCGCATCATCGCTGAATTCCTTGCCTTGTGAGAAGAGTTCTACCTCGCCCATTACCAAATCGCCGGGGCTGTAGAGACTTCTCATGTCGGCATCGAGAATCAATTGTGGTTCTTTCTTCACGAAACCTACGTAGAACGGCCTCGAAACCGCGGCTGCAATCTCCTGTCCATCTTCATCCGTGAGGCCAATTCTGAGTGCACATCTTTCAACGCCTTGAGAGGCAGTCGCGGGGACCACGAGTGCAGGCAGGTTTGAATTCTCAATCAGGACTGTTTCTCCATTCTCTATTGTGAGCGATTGTGAGGTTTCAGCCAGAACTGACTCTTTCGATAGAGCAACGACTGCAACACTACAGTCGACAACCTTGCTCTCGGGGTAGTTGGTTTCGATGCTCCCACTGAATAGAACAGGTGTCTTTCCATCAGCGAACTGAGTTGTAGTGCCGGGTCTGATAGTAGATTTCATCCAGTATGTGTTGATGGTACTGGAGAGATTGATCTGCTTGCCAGCCAGTCCGATTATGACGATTATGTTGTAGGCGGTCACATTCTTCCGTGTCTGGAAAACAATTCTTTCAATGTGTATCTGTCCTTGCTCAATCCTAGCAATTGGTACAATGCTGTGCTCGGACAGGTTTCTGTCCGCGTCTTCGATTGAACAGCTCACAGTGAGATTATCCATTGTGCGAGGACTTGAGTTCTTCATTGTGAGAACGAACTCTGCTTCTTGGCCAGCAAAGACTCTGTCGACAACAGAAACTATCTCTGGCTCAAGTCCTTTCCACCAGCAAAGCCAAGTAGGCAGTCTTGGAGTCCCCTCCAATGGGTCGAAGAGCCAGTTTGTACAGCATTCTCGAGTAATGTCTGCAAGGTTCTTCATCAATGCAACCATGTTCATCCCGGACTTTGCATAGACATCCAGTTGAAGGTCCGCTCCTGTCGTCCTGGGGGGAGAAACCTCACTCCCGAATACTGACACAAATATCGGTTGGATGAAGGGGTTGTCAACTATATCCAGTTCTTCGAGTTCCTGCCTGATCAGATAGAACATTGATGCCACAGCGTCCCCCATGAAACGATTGCGACGTGATTTGTCAACAGTACCATCATCACTGATTACATGATTGTAGATATCCATGTACTCGCTGCCGTTCGCAGAAGCTGGATGGAAGGGTCCCCACAAGCCTGCAGAAATCGCTGACGAGCGATTTGCAGCAAGGACTTTCGGGCTTGCGTCCGGTATCGCCTGGCCAGACTCAACCATTCGTTTTGCCTTCAGAGCCAAGGCTTGGAGAAGGAGAGCTATTCCAATTCTTCTTGGTACAGAAAGCTGGGTGTCTATTACCCTCAGCTCGATTGTTCCATAGTCCGTGAACGGATAAAGGTCAACCATCCTTGCGATGCCACGGTTGACATGCTTGGCGAATCCTTCTTTATCAGGGCTCCTAAGATATGGTATGAACTCAAATTCGTTCGTTGGGCCAAGCTGTGTGGTATTCCTCATGAGCCTTATTGACCTCTTGCATCTCGGAGCGCGAGT
>CAYFTD010000328.1:0-5480 GCA_964345915.1 uncultured archaeon | reverse complement strand
CTTCGAGATTCTGCTCCACCTCCATGAGACCTTGAACCATGAAGGTATAGCTCCTCTGATTGGCCTCAGGATAGCTAGGTGTTAGTCCAAAATAGACCAGAAGAGGGCAACCTAGTTTGTTTGCAGTTTGAATAGAGTACTCAAGCGCATGATTATACTCTGTTCTCTGTGATGATTGCATCCAGTATAGAACGAATCTTCCATCTTGGATCTCGTTCTGATTGAGCTGTTTGACGCGTTCTGGATGTATCATTGAAACCATCGCCTCGAATCTCGTGACTACAATTCCTCTGCAACTTGAGGCATATTCACAATACCAAAGACTTATCTATATGTACTTAACTATAGTTTACTTGAGTTGATATTCAGTTGGAGCTTGGAGATTCTATGAGGTTCCCCCAAGTATCTGGCAGTAACCTGTTGGGGAATGAGATTCACCTGCCCGAACAGCTAGATGCAAAGTTGAATGTGCTTGTCGTAGCCTTTCAGAGATGGCACCAGTTGGTAGTGGACACCTGGGTGCCATTCTTGGAGAGTCTGGCTGAGAAACATCCGGACGTTGACTACTATGAACTTCCTACCATTCGAAGGATGAACTGGCTATATAGAACCATGCTCGACCGGGGAATGCGCGCCGGTATACCTTCCGAAGAAACACGGCGGAGAACAATCACACTTTACATCCACAAAGAGCCCTTCAAGAACGAGCTGGCAATACCTGACGAGAGTGATGTACATCTATTCCTTGTGAAGCCAGAAGGCGAGGTATTGTGGAGGGCTTCAGGCGAGTTCACAGAAGAAAAGGGGAATAGCCTATTGGAAGACCTAGGCAGAGCCCTAGGCGACTAGGTTCATCATTCGCCAGCGGATCTAAGTTGATCGACTATCGCGTTCAGCATACTTCCAAGTAGATGTCCTCTGATGAGGCCAAACGCGTACCAAATCAAGAATCCTGGCAGTCCCTGTGGCGCGTATCTTATCCGCACTGAAACCTTTGTTCTATTCTGCTCAATCCGTGTCAGTAGAAGGTCTAGCGCGATCTTTGCAGGGCTTCTCATGTTCGAGTACAATTGTAGATAACGTTCAGGAGATGTCCTGACCACTGTCCAGCAATCAATTTTGGATTTTTGTTCAAGCTTCGAGCCATCAACAGACGTGGTCTTCATCCCCCGTCCACCGACCAGCTCGTCCAAATGCCCTCTTATTGGCCAGAGAATACTGCCATATCTCCACCCTCGAGACCCAAGTACGCGTAGTATCGCGTTCCAAACCTGCACTTGTGAGGCAGGAATCGTGATATACCTCTTTTGCCATAAGATGCCAGTTGCCCATTGGGGGTCACCGATCTGGGTCCATTCTGGCAAGCAGTGTTGAGAACTCGTGGGCTTCTCCGTGTCCAAGATCTCATAGTCTATCTGGTTGAGAGACAACCGAATTGCCTCCCTATTAGAAAGAAGCACTTGAGGTATGATCTTTCTTATCTTATCGTTCCTGCATATGGCCTCGTTCTTTAAGCCATCTATGAGGGGAGTAGCAATGGATGACGAGATTGGCGTGATAAGAGAAATCCAATAGGAGCTTAGTTTCGGCGTCAAGATTGGTATCGGCATGACTATACGTTTTGTGAGGTTGGCCTCTTGCTCATAGAGCCTCATTAGTTCTAGGTACGAAACGACTTCAGGACCTCCGATGTCATATACCTGATTCGCAGTTTCGGGATGTTCAAGAACGCCCACAAGATACCGAAGCACATTGCTTATGGAGATTGGCTGACTCCTCGTATGAACCCACCTTGGAGTTATCATTGCTGGAAGTCTTTCGACAAGATACCGCATGATCTCGAAAGACACGCTGCCTGCACCCAGAATCATAGCCGCCCTCAAGGTGGTAGTAGGCACTGGTCCTTGATGCAGAATTCTACTGACTTCAGCACGAGAAAGTAGATGTTTGCTTAGTCTGGAGTCTTCATCTCCGAGGCCTCCCAGGTATATGATACGTCTGACGTTCGCCTCATCTGCGGCTTCTATCATGTTTTGCGCTGCTTTGCGATCTGCTTCAGCAAAGTCTGAGCCCCCATACATGGAATGGACCAAGTAATAAACAACCGAGCAGTTGGCACACGCCTGCTTCAATGAGGACAGGTCCAACACATCGGTCCTAACTATTTCCAGATTAGGGTTTCCAACCCAGGACCTGCGCGCCAACTTCTGAGGCGTTCTATACGAGGCGCGCACTTTATGACCCCGTCGGAGCAAGGATGTTACAAGTCTACTTCCCACGTAACCAGTAGATCCCAGAACAAGTACTCTTTCATCGGGTAGCATGTCTAATTCACTTTTGCAGGGTACTCCTTGGTGCCGGCGTGATAAAACGATTCACATTGGACCGCTAATCGTGCTATGGACTCTTTCGAAGCTTTCGAAACCCTCTTTGTTGCAACCATACACTTTATTGACAGTTGTCCAATAGGGCGGCATTCCGAATCATGTTCTCCGGCGCCGCCGTACAACCACTATGACTGCTACTGCAACACCTACACCAGCGACACCAACACCCAATGTCAGTAGTAGTGCCAAAGGCAATGGTGCTGGCGGAGCAGTGCCCATTGCTGGAGTAGGCGGAATTGCTTGTAGCATCGCTGTGCTTTGATGTTTGTGGCGTATTGACACTCGATCATGCTTTCCTGAGGAGTCACATATGGCACTGAGGTCAATTGGACAACGGCGGTAAGCGCGACGATAAGTTGTGATCAATGTTCATGCAACCACGCGATTCATTATGTTAATTAAGTATATAATCGTTCCATTCAACTGTTGTTGAAATACGACTTCGAGAGTTCTCGAAGTGATTTCGAGTGGCACATGGAGTGGCATGCTATCATATGTCGGGACGCAACTTCGAAAGCTCAACAGTCTTTTACTGCATACTCTTCGCTTGGATGATTGTCAACTTCTATCCGTTCGGTATGCCAAGGGCACCATAACATTCACAGCGAAGAATCTCTCAATCTAATTCTACAATAACAGAATGGACGTGCGAAAGGCTGAAGCGAGAATTAGAGCGGTCTCTTGATTTCGTCTGGAAATCCTATGTAATCGATCACACCGATTTGTCTGAGAAGGTCAAGGGGGTTCCAGACCGACCACCCTTCTACTATCTTCCCATTGGCAATTCGATAGTGAGGAACAGCTTCCATTACGATTCTCTTGCCAGTTGGGGCTATTCCACGATATTCGCCTGTGTGTGTTGCGGTGATCTTGACCTTAATCCAGACACTCTCCTCATCAGCAGTGATGTCTTCAATGGTGCGATGGACATCGGGGAAGCCTCGGTACTGCATACTCAATACTTCTTTGAGATCCTCCAGACTCCGAATCTTGAGTTGGGGGTTCTCGTATTCCGGCACTACCAAGTCATCTAGTAGACTTAGGTCTTGACTGTTTACCGCCTCCATCATCCTACGACCGATATCTAGATTCTCTTCTGATAACGTTGAACTGCTGACTTCTTTACTTTCAAGCATGGTCATCCCTTAAAACTAGTTAACTATTGTTAATAAATGTAGAGGATATGTACTTCCCAACTTTGAGAACTGATATATTCCCACAGTGGAACGCGATTATGTTTTTATTCTCGACTCGCCCTGCCATGCGCATGAAGCAATTCAAGAACTGGCTTGTACGAGAAGAAGAGGATGGACAGATTGTCTGGTTTCTGATCAACCGTCCCGACAAGAGAAATGCCTTCAATGATGAGTTGATCGAGGAGTTCAGCGACTTTCTTGACACCCTGCAGTCAGACTCGAGAATACGCGTTCTCGTAATCTCAAGTGCAGTGGAGGACATCTTCACTGCTGGGGCGGACATTGGAGCCTTCTTCCAAATCTACGAAGGCGACCCATATGATGAAGCCTTCGAGATGTCCAAGACCATTCAGGGAATGCTTGCCAAGATTGAGGACCTACCCATTCCTGTCATTGCTGCCGTTAAGGGGCTCAACTTGACTGCTGGTCTTGAGATGTCCATGTGCTGCGACATTATCGTCGCTGCGGACAATGCGAGATTCGGCCAGATTGAAACCAAATACGGAATCGTACCGGGAGCCGGTGGGACACAGCGGCTGACAAGATTGGTTGGCCCGTTGAAGGCACGAGAGCTGATCTATACGTGTGACATAATCGGAGCGGAAGAAGCTTTGAGAATCGGATTGGTGAACATGGTGGTTCCGCTTTCGGAATTGGAAGCATCCGTCAATGACCTATGTAGAAAGATCATGATGAACTCAAAGCAGGCAATTACAAAGTCAAAGGACCTAATTCACAAGGCGACGTTTGTCAATCCAGAGGGATTCAGGGGAGAGAACGAAGGGTTCGGAGAAGCCTTCGCTTCGGGAGAGCCGAGGGAGAGGTTGTCATCGTTTCTGAATACAAGCAAACGAAAGAAGAGCAGTTGAAGACTCGGAGGACGTTCTAAAGCGTGGATTTGCCTTCCAGAGCACCTCAAGAAAGCCCGGTATGTCTATGATGTTTCATTGAGAGAACTGAGCAGTTCCTATAGAATATCTTGTTGGATCATCATTCCAGAATCTGAACAGACAACAGCACCCACCAAGATCAGTAGCGCATTGATCCAAAACGTAATGTAGAAGGGATAAGGAATGAAGTGATAGAAAGCCGGGATATTGATTGCCGCCATAACCAATTCAACCCCTGCAAGAGCCAACGCAAAGCCGTAGAGTTCTGTATTTCCCTTCAGACCCATGCGGCCCAGACCTATTACAACAACACCGAACAGCATCTGGAGAAGAAAAGGCCAGATTGTGTTGGGGGTGCAGCCATCATACGAACATCCCAACATAATAGGACCGACTGTAAGCCACGCACCGATTCCGTTAATGAAGGGGAGTATTCCTGCGACTATTAAGGTGACTGAACCAATTGATTGCATACCTCTGAGATTCTCAACCACGACTTACACCCGATGTTTATTACTAATGGTAACTAAAAAGCCCTTTTAATCTCAATATTGTAATCTTCTGAAACAGCGGGGTTCGGAGCACTGCCAAGCCAGTAACCTAACTAGTTTCACGGATTACCCTTCTGAAACCTATGACTGCTTGAATGAACCGGCACGTTAACCTACATGGCTTGTTTCTGTCAACGGAATTCAATGCCCTGACTCATCTACGGATTAGAACATCAAAAGTGGCGGCATTGGTGAGGTTCAAGGATCCGCCTAGAAGAGGTTCAGATCTCGGATTCTGACCTTGTGAGTCACATCGACTGGTTTGAAGCTCTTTGAATCCCAGTGCGGTTCTTCATGAACACAACGAAGACTACGAGTGCGACGACATAGATGGAAACCAGTGTTGGCACAAGAATGATACCCCAAAGCGGCTGTATGATTTCAGGTTCTGGAAGACCGGATCCTCTCTTCGTGTATTCAATCCTCCCGCCAACCATCGTCAAGAGGACCTCTATG
>CAYFTD010000327.1:0-4601 GCA_964345915.1 uncultured archaeon | reverse complement strand
ACCTCTGTCTGCCGCAAGCCAAGCTCATCAGCATGCATGTCAGTACTATACAGGTCTTGAGATAGCACTCTGAATACCGGACCGACCTTTCGTTCTTCCCTCTTCTCAGGCAAACTAGACACCTCTTCAGAATAGGCTAACAATGGACTAAATGCCCGGATGTATGATAAGTTTTCGTGGTGGATTGTGCTTTCGCAAGAACGCTTGCCCTTCCCGAAAGCTTCAAACATAACATACCCAGCAGAAAAACCATGAAACTCGGCGAGATTTATCGATTGATAGTTGACATGGGTATCAAGGCGGATCCTCGAGGAGAAGACAGGATCAAGAAGATACTCAAGGAGTCAAAGAAGAAGCTCGACAAGCTTGAAGGGAAGAAGAAGGAACTTGCTGACAAGGATGTCACTTGGAATCCATATACAGACTGTCGACTGCATTACGGTGATGAGGACAGGGAGGTCAGCAGTGTCTTGGCTGGCATCGACATCAAGACTGGAGAGATTGTGCTTGCAGATCGACTCACAGAGAAAGGAACCCCCATAGATATGGTCCTAGCTCATCATCCTCACGGAATAGGAATGTCACAACTTGACTGGGTGATGCGTCTTCAACCGGAGCACTGGGCGAAGCTCGGAGTCCCCATTGCTCAGGCTGAGTCCGCCATGGCGAAGAGGCTGAAAGAAGTTCACTTTGGCATAAAAGCCGGAAACCATACTCAGGTGATTGACGCTGCGAGGCTCTTGGATATCCCATTTATGTCAGCTCATACTCCCGCGGACTCAATGGGGTACCAACTCATGACTGACTTATTGAAGAAGAAAGATCCCCACACTCTTGGAGATGTGGTGGAGGCACTCCTGGAGATTCCAGAGTATCAGGGAGCAGAACTATACGGCGCAGGACCTGAGATTATCATTGGCAAATCTGAGGGCAGCGTTGGCGAGAAGTTCGTCTTCTTCACAGGTGGAACTTCCCCAGGCAAGGAATCAATCAGGAAGCTTGCCAGAGCAGGTGTAAGCACCATAATCACAATGCACCTGTCGGAAAATCTCAAGAAGGAATGTGAGGAGGAAGGTCTCTACGTAGTCATCGCAGGACACCAGAGCTCAGACTCCATAGGCATGAACCTGATTCTCGACGAGCTTGAGAAGAAGGGCATGAAGACGTACGCCTGTTCTGGTTTCATACGTCATAAGAGAACGAAATAGATACATCGGTAGCTCAAGTCGCCGCAACATTTGCCTTCAGTGGGTGAGATTCATGCCTTCTCAAATAGGATAACTCGAATCCTTGACCAATAGGCCATACCATGCTCCTCAATCTTCTTGCCGTGCTCGGACCAGAGTTTCTCGAAACTGCTCGCAGAAACCCCAAAGGGGGCGTATGTCTGAGGTGTTTTCTCGCAGGCGAACCGCAACTCCTCCTTCGCCTGCTCTGCGGTCATCTTCTTTGGATATACGAACTCGTCTTCGTCTGCGTGCTTCGTATTGGCATTCTCCAGTGTTTGAACGTACCAATCACGGGGTGCAAAGTCAACGTTCAGTCCCGTTGATTTCCACACTTCTTTGGCGATCCTCTCCTCAGGGAGGTCCCCATATTCTGCAAGGCTGATTTGCACGAGCCCACTCGGCTTCACGACTCTCACCATCTCTGCAAGGGCCTGCCTAACGCCTTCCTCACCCCTAGTCATCTTGATGTCTTCTAGGCCAAGAAAGTTCACGGCCAGGTCACACGAATTGTCACCAATTGGAAGGTACATTGCATCACCACAGAGATAGTCGATTCGCGACAAGACCTCTTCTGGAAACGCATCAGAACTTCTTAAGCGGCGATACGAGGCAATGTCACTAGGCAGTCCTACACCCAACAAGCGACTTGATGGATGGAGTTTGGCAAACTCTAACGCCAGGTACCCATGCCCAGCAGGGATGTCAACAATCGTATCGAGTGGACTCTCTCCTATCCGAGAAACTAGACTGGCGATTTTCGACCTGATGCCACCAAACCAAACGAAAGCGTCCTTGTACTCGTCATCAGTGAAGAACTCAAAGGACATGGCAATCGACCAACCTGATGTTGCTTTGACTTATCGGTTTCGATATCTGGACCAGCGAATCGCAGAAAAGCTTCTTATACTCCGTTGCTACGTCGACCGTCCCAACCCATGCAGAGCTTTGAGTTGGCATTCGGCATCATAGGTGGTCTTGCCCTCTTCATGTATGGGATCACGTTGCTTCGGGAAACCCTTGGGAAAATCTCTGGAGCAAGGGTAACGCGAATTCTTGAGAAAGTCAGCAATAACCCAGCAAAGGGAATGTGGGCCGGGGCGGCAGCCACGGTAATGACACAGAGTTCAAGCATCACTGTCCTGACTCTGATTGGATTTGTAAACGCCGGACTGATGACCTTTAGCCAATCTGTGAACGTCATGCTCGGGTCCGAGATAGGGACCACAATAACTGCGCAGCTAGTGGCCTTTGAAATCGGAATGATGTACTGGCCGCTTATCGCGATTGGGTTCTTCGGAAGTATGTTCTCGAAGAACGAGAAAGTGGACCTGTTCAGCAGGGTTCTCTTCAGTCTGGGCCTCATCTTCTTGTCCATGGACTTCATCAAGCTAAGCGCGAGACCCTTGGGAGAGAACCAGGTATTCGTGGACCTGATTAATGACTATGGCTCTAATCCACTGATTGGGATTCTAATCGGTGCGGTCATTGCGGGAATCACACAGAGCAGCTCTGCTACAACAAGTCTCGTGATTGCTCTTGGCATGAGCGACGTCATCCGACTTGATGCGGGCATTGCTCTAGTTATGGGAGCTAACATAGGTACTTGTTTCCTTGAGATAGTTGCCGCCATTGGGGCCACGTCACCAGCCAAAAGAACGGCCCTTGCTCAGACAATGATCAACGTAATTGGCGTAGCAATCTTCGTGCCGTTTCTTGTACAATTTTCAGACCTCGTCGTACTCACAAGCCCCGATTTACCGCGTCAGATTGCCAACGCTCACACAATCTTCAATGTCATTGTGAGCTTTCTCTTCGTCCCACTCGTTGGACTCCTCGTAAGGTTCTGTGAGAGAGTCATCCCTGACAAAGAAGGAGAGGTAATCGGCAAGCACAGCTTTGACGACCAGATGCTTCACATGCCCCAGGCTGCTCTGAGGGAGGCTGAGAGGGAAATCATCCGAACAGCGGACCTTACACTCACTATGATTCAAGAGGGCAGAACTGCGCTCCTTGAAATGAATCCAGACAAGGCTGATCGTGTGCTGAGATACGAGGACGAAGTGGATGACAATTGTAGGACGACAGAGAGATTCATAGACAAGATAAGAGAAGAAGAGCTTGGACAAGTAGATACCATTTGGAGAATGAAGCTTCTTGCCGTTCTGACTGATGTAGAACGAGTTGGAGACCTCTCAAACAACATTGCGGAATTCGCGTTTGAGAGATTGCAGAATGGAATAAGGTTCTCGAAGACCGGTGTCAGAGAACTCGAGAGAATGTTTGATCTTGTTGAGGAAACCTACTCCACAGCAATCAAGGCTCTCAAGACCAAGAACAGAGACATTGCCAAGGAAGCAGTGGCTCTCGAAGATGAGGTCGATGCCCTTGAGAGAGAACTCAAGAAGAACCATCGTGATAGAATGCGGGATGGCATCTGCATGCCCGAGGCTGACACGATCTTTGTTGAAACTCTAAGGAACCTGGAACGAATAAGCGACCATGCGGATAACATTGCCCTTGATGTGATAATGGACAACTAGGCACAACCTTCAATCTAGAATCCTGCTGCCATTCCATCCTTTCGATGATCAGAGCCAGCTATCCAAGCGTCCTCAAGTCGTAATATTGCCTGCCCGCCTCCGAATGTGGCAACTGGCTCCTCGACGATTTTGTGTCCAAGCCTGAGAAGCTCTATCTGGACAGTATCTTGGACACCGTTTTCAAGGCCGATGGTGTTGGCCGCCTGATTGTGATGAAACCGTGGACTATCTATGGCCTCTTGAGGTGTCATGTCGTAGTCGACCAAGTTGCTTACTACTTGAGCGTGAGCTTGCGCTTGATGGGCACCTCCCATGATTCCGAACACACCGAGAAACGACTTATCCCTATACAGAGAACCAGGGATAATCGTATGGAATGGCCTCTTTCTTGGCGCATAGCAGTTGGGATGTTTGGGGTTCAACGAGAATAGAGTTCCCCTGTTCTGCAGCTTGATTCCTGTCCCGGGTACGACCAATCCGCTACCCGTGTAGAGACTGCTGATGAAAGAAACAGCGAAGCCTTCTTTGTCTGCAGTGGCCAGATAGACTGTGTCCTGCCCGATTGGAACACCTGAGGCGCAGGAGCTTGCGGCTTCATCAGTCTTGATCAAGCCAGCTCTTGTCCTAGCGTATTCTGTTGAGAGTATAGTTTCCAGTGGCACCTTGTAGAAGTCGGGGTCGGCGTTGTGCTCGTAGAGGTCTGCATATGCTAGTTTCTTGGCCTCAATCATTGTGTGATAGCGTTCGACTCCTAGACAATCGAAGTCTCCAAAATCGAACTCTTCCATTATGTTGAGCATCTCAAGCGCGGCGAATCCCTGACCATTTGGCG
>CAYFTD010000326.1:0-6226 GCA_964345915.1 uncultured archaeon | reverse complement strand
CGCTGAAAGGGACCGACAAGAGTAGAATGAAGCTAAACACAAACATAAACGATAGAACTGATCCTCTTCGCTTCAATTGCCCTGCCTCTGGATTGATTCATTGTTGGCCAGCAGTCAAGGTAGAAGGATTGTCTTGATCCCTAGGTCGTCTCGGCGGATTGTTACGCCCGCCACTGAATTGGCGTATCAAATGGCCCAGACTATCGTGTGGTCAGCACTTTATTTGTCTTGTCCAGATATTGAAATCGTTCCTCGATTCCAAAAATGGAAAGAGCAGTTTGGCTCAAAAGAAATGAAAGGGGCAGACTGGCCCCCAAGTCATGTTACTCCTCGTCTTCTTCACCGAATCGCTTCGGCTTGCCAAGACGCCTTGAGTCGTCGATTCGCAGACGGTCCGGATCTGGAGGTGCTGCACCAGGGTAGGTTGGCCTGTCGGGCTCCTCCAATTCCTCAGCGACGTCTTTGTCAACTTCATCAGGCTCTACCGGCTCGTCCTCTTCGCGAATTCTCTCGGCGACTCTCTCTGCACGCTCAAAGAGCAGGTAGTACAGAGACGTGAATATCGCAACAAGCGGGAAGGCAAGCAGCTTTGCGATGTCTCTGAAGAGGAAGTTCTGATAGATCTGGTCAGTGGTTGCGGCCCAATTGAACCAGGTTGATAGGATTGAGCCAGGGCTGCTAGTCACAGCAATGATGCTGTCGACAAAGAAGAACCCACTAGCCAGGAAGAACGTCAGAAGAGGGCCAAAGTCACGAGTTGCAACACGGGATTCCTCGACTCCCTCTGTAACAGTCCTACCGACGCCGCTTAGCGCGTAGAGCAAGAAGAAGAGCGACATCGCGATGTCAATCGGATTGATGGTAGGTGCCCCGACGCGGCGCATGACATTGACCAAGAAGTAACCGGAGTAAAGTGCGATGAACACAGTCATCAGAGCTATGTTCAGAGCAGCTCCCCTTGCAGCGTATCTGAAGAAAGCGAGCAGCGACACAACTGCATAGACGCCCAGCAATCCAACAGCAACCCAAACCAGAGTTCCGTGTGCCGCGAGATTTGTGAGTGCCTGGGGGAAGATGGAAGTCACCAGGGTACCGATTCCAAACATGTCCTCGGGAATCAGCCAAATCGCTGCCAGTATCTCCGCTCCTATTATACCCAACCCAATGATGAGCACCAAGAAGCTACCGAGGCCAATGGCTATTCCGCCTTTCTTCGGTTCAGCTAGGGTGGCAAGTCGAAGACTAGTCCTTGACGACAAGTATGCTTGGAAGGCAATCCAGCCTATCCAGCAGAATATCGAAAAGAACAGGAGTGCCTCTCGTCCAAGCCATATGGACAGGAACACGGATATGGCGAACGATACTGCTAGCCAGGCTACACCCTTCAACTCCGTAACTCTTCCACGTCCACGCCTTGTAATCCATAACCTGTCAGCTCCAATCCCCATGAACAGCGCTCCGAGAGCAAAGTAGATCGTACCTGTTGCGCCGACATACACGAAGAAGGCCACAAGGAATTGCTCCTGTGGTTGACCCACGTAGGCCGACATCAGGATTGAGAACAGGAATGCAAGGAAGGTCGTGAACATGAAGATGATCAAGTAAGAGATGTACCTACGAGTCTTGAAGAAGACGCGTAGACCGTCAACAATGTTTGATAGAATTGGGATCTCCAAATGCGAATCCTCCCTATGACCGCAACAGGGTTGCCACGAGGATTTAAGCTTTGCATAGACCTCCTTGAATAGCGCCTGAGGGTCAGGAATTTGTGGATTTTTGACCGCCTTAGGCGAAGTCCTTAATAGGATGCATATCGTTTCATAACTAGTGGTCAGGTAATCAGTAGGGCCTAGTTTTGTAACATGCCCTCATAACATAACTCCCCCCCTCCTACCACATTGTGTCCTGCTGACCCTGGCCACACCTCTTTTCGATGAGGGTAGCCGCATTCTTGAGAAGGAGTATTGTTTGTCGAAGCTGGTCAGATGAAAGTGCGCAAACCATTGGTCATAGTATTAAAATAGCACGATGGATATAGTCGAGAGCTAGGTAGCGTGTTGATAGACATGTTCTCTTGCGCTTCCGAGCTAGACTCTCGCGCTTAGAACATATCTATGACTTCGAAAAAGGAGTGAGAATCAAATGGAAACTAGACAGATTGCTGCCGTTGTTCTCATCGTCGTCATAATTGCCGGTGTAGGCATTGGAGTGTGGCTATTTCTACCTGCAGCCCCGTTGCCGTATGGTACGGTGCTTGTGGGACAACTGGTCACACCGGGCGCTCCCGATGGGATTTCGAGCGATCAAATCATCATCGTGGGAATCCTAGACCCTATGACTGAAATCCAAGGCATAGGAGCATGGAAAGGTGCCTACTTGGCATGCGACGAGATAAACTCTGCAGGCGGTGTTACAGTTGGTGGTACAACGTACTACTTCGGACTTGTTTCAGAAGACACGTTTGAAGCGGATCCCAGCCTTGACCTTACTAAGGGAACTGCAGCAGCAACGAAGATCGTGACAGAAGATAATGCTCAGTTCATTATTGGCGGTTTCAGAAGTGAAGCTTTACTGGCATATCAGGAAATAATAATGGATGAAAACATGCTCTTGTTTGGCACAGGTGCCTCCACAGACATATTCTGTCAGAAGGTACTGGACAACTATGCCAGGTACAAGTACTTCTTCCGTTCCATGCCTATAAACTCCACTTCGCTTGCATCATCGCTGTTCAGGTATCTACTATCCGTAAGAGGGTACTTGAGTGCAGCTTTGAATCAGAGTATAACAAAAGTTGCACTGCTTCGTGAAGGTATTGAATGGACCGAAGGTATGAGTGCCTTCTTGAACAGTTTCTTGCCCAATAACCCATATTTCAATTTCACCATAGTACACGAGATTGCATTTCCAATGACAGCGGAGGCTGCAGACTTTGCGACCTATTGGCAGCAGATTGATGCTGCTGGAGCGCAAATAACAGTCCCAATGATCTCTGCACGTGGTGGAATCCTAATGACCACTCAGTATGCTCTGGTTCAGCCGAAGACCTTCCTTGCGGGTATCGATGTGATGGCACAACTTGACACCTACTGGAATGAAACCGGTGGTGCTTGTCAGTATGAAGTCCTAATGCAATCAACGCTTCGCACCAATAAGACTACAAAGACAATACCATTCTGGGACTCTTTCACCAGCCATTATGGGTCGGAGCCGCTATACACTGCTGTTGGGAGCTATGATGCCATGTACACTCTGGCAGCTGGCATAGACCGAGCTCAGTCATTGGTTTCAGATGATATCATACCCCATCTGGAAGCGATGAACATAACAAACCCGTTTGAAGGTGCGGGCGGGAATGCTGCTTTTACTGAGTCTCACGATCTCCTTGAGGGGTACATTGGGGACACAATCTATAGTGTGACGTTGTTCACCCAGTGGCAGGCTGATGGCGCCAAGGAAGTGGTTACGACTGCCGGCCTTATTTATCCCGACTCTATTGTGACTGCAACTTTGTCAATTCCGCCGTGGGGAATCAACACCTAGATTGAATCAATACAGAATCCTCTTGACTAAAACTCCCCCCTTTTATAGGGGGGATGTTTCTTCTTTTTGATAGGAATAACAGTCACCTGTCCAAATGGAAGGCGTTAGGATTTGATAGAAGAAATACTAGTCTTTGGTACGGTGCAAGGGGCTCTATTAGCCCTGCTTGCTCTAGGCTTCTCACTTGTATATGGCGTAGGTGGATTGCTGAACTTGGCTCATGGAGCATTTTACCTGATAACAGCCTACATGATTTTTTGGACACTTCCTCTCTTCGGAATGGGCATAGCTTCAATCTTTGGTTTGGTGGTGGTAGTTGGGATTGCGGCAGTCACGTATCTGGGACTCATGAAGCCATTACAGGAATCCCACATTGGTGTTGTATTGGTGACATTCGCTTTGGCCTTCTTCTTTGAGCAGTTTGTGAAGTTCGTTGGAGACCCGATGACGCATTATATTGTGCCATATGTACCAGGGACTATTGATTTCTTGGGAATTAGATTTCCTGCGCAGCTACTCGCCTTAGTGATTGGATCTATCATCCTCGTCACAGTTGTGACTCTTTTCATCAACAAATCGAAGATTGGGAAGTCAATTCGAGCAGTATCTCAAGATCTGGAGGCAGCCAAACTGGTAGGCATAAACACAGATATGGTTCTGATGACGAGTGTTATGTTATCTGCTCTCCTTGTTGGCTTTGCGGTGGTGCTCTACGTTCCTGGTAATTTCGTTGATCCAGCAATGGGGTGGAATTATCTGCTATTGGCATTTGCAGTGACAATCTTTGGAGGGATGGGCAGTATTCCAGGGAGCATCATTGGAGCATTCATAATGGGATACGCAACAACATTCACAGATTATGCCATCAGTCCAACCTTCTCGGAGATAGTTGTCATCGGTGTGATACTGGTTATGCTCTTGGTTAGGCCCCAGGGCTTGCTTGGGAAAAAGGAGCTGCACTAGCGATGATGCGGTTCCAATTTGACATCCAATCATTGTTGAAACGTTTCAGAATATGGGCATCCACCTTTCGCGGTGGTATCACGTTACTCTTTCTGCTGGGATTGCTACTTATCCCGTTGGCTGATAACGAGTATCTCACAGAAGTTCTAATGACTGCCATGATACTATCAATCTTTGCAGCAAGCTGGGACCTCCTTGCGGGGTTTGCAGGACAGGTGAGTTTTGGGCATTCAGCCTTCTTTGGAATATCGGCCTACATTACGGCGGCATTTGTTATGTTCTTTGGCCTTCACTGGGTCGTGGCACTAGCTGCTGGTGCTGCTGTCGCTGTGGTATTCAGTTTGCTGATTGGAATTCCGTGTCTAAGATTGAAGGGACCCTATTTGGCCCTGGGGACGCTTGCTTTCAGTCTCATTCTCTACAACGTGTTCTTGACGGGGACATACCTCGGAGGTACATTGGGCATCTCTGGATTGCCAGGGGTGGAGAATGTCTATGCAGGCTTCTACGTGATTCTGGCATTCATGGGATTCTCACTGATTGCTATGCGTTTGATAGTTGATTCAAGACTCGGGACAGTCCTAAAAGCGATTCGAGATGACGAGGTATGCGCGGATGCTTCAGGGATCAATACTACTGTGTACAAACTCATAGCATTCATGATAAGCGGGCTTTTCGCCGGGATAGCAGGCTCACTTTACGTGTTTACCCAGACTGCTGTAAACCCGGCATACTTCCAGCCACTCTATTCGTTCTACGCCATCATAATGGCATCTATTGGTGGGATTGCGACAATCTTCGGTTCAATCATTGGGGCTTTCCTTTTCATAGTCCTCAGCGAGTTTCTTAGGCCACTAGCAGCTGCGGCGCTATTGATCTTTGCTGCTCTTCTGATTCTTATTGTCCGCTTTGCAGAAGAAGGTGTCATGAATCCGGTATTAGAAAGAACACAAGAACTCTGGGATAAGATTCGGGGAATGTAAGATGGGTCTGATTTTGGAAGTCAAGAATCTGACGAAGAAATTCGGTGGATTGACTGCGGTCAATGATGTCAACCTCGAGATAGAACGAGGAGAGATGCTGGGCCTAATTGGTCCAAATGGAGCTGGCAAGACCACGCTGTTTCATCTCATAACAGGATTTGAGAAGCCTAATTCTGGCTCAGTCCGGTTCAATGGAGTAGACATAACGAAGATGAAACCGTATCAGATTGTCAATCAAGGGATAGCACGGACTTTTCAGTTGGTGAGATCATTCCGCTTTCTTAGTCTTCTTGACAACATAACAGTTGCATGTCTTTCACCTCGTGGAAGGGAGGCCTTTGGATCCTCGGGGATAGATGAAGCTGCCAGTACGATTCTCGCCTCTGTCGGGCTTGTTGACAAAGCCAGATTGCCCCCAATCATTCTTCCTCATGGAGATTTGCGACGGCTAGAGATTGGCAAGGCATTAGGGACGAATCCGGAACTGCTTCTTCTTGATGAGCCGTTCAGCGGACTGGTCTATGAAGAGAAGGAAGGGATTACCAGACTCATAAGCAGGCTGAGTGACGAGGGCGTGACCATATTCGTCACAGGACATGTCTTGCACGAGTTGATGACTCTAGTCCCGCGAGTAATTGCGATGCATCAGGGGAAACTCATTGCTGAGGGATCTCCTGTAGAAGTGGCCAATAACAAGATAGTGCTTGAAGCGTATCTCGGCCGAGGTGAGAAGTTTG
>CAYFTD010000325.1:0-2475 GCA_964345915.1 uncultured archaeon | reverse complement strand
CAACCCTTCTACATCGTTTACTGTAGCCTTGCCCTCCGCTATCGCCTTTGCCAGGGCCTTGATGGTATTGTAGCTCGAGTTCTTCTTCACATAACTATCACTGAGTTTCTTGTTACCAGGAAGGCGACCACGCTTTGAGAGAAGCATCCTAGCAGTCTTCTCGTTGATCTCACCCCATGTGATATAGTCCTTGGCCTTGGTAATCATCCCTTGCATACTTGAGTTCAGTTTCAGAACTCTAGCTTGATGTAGTCTGCCCAAAAGCAGCTTGTCGAGAGTATCTTCTATCTGCGGTCTAACTCTCACCTGTCCCCTTACGCGTATCGCTAGTACAACTTTCTCTTCTGAGCTCATTCTTCTGGCACTCCTGACGACATCCATTCCTGTGGAGGTAGCATCTTGTATGTCTGTGTGAGGGCGTCGACAAAGGCCTTTGCGAAATTGGAGGAAGTCCTTGAGCGGCCTTTCGTGATAGACCAGACGTCATTCAACCCTGCTATTCGGAGGACTATCTTCCCAACATCGGCAGTGACCAGTCCCGTGCCCTTGGGAGCAGGACGGAGGGTCACTGAAACAGACCCTGAAGTGCCCTTCGTTTGAAATGGAATGCTATGTGGGTCATGACAACGACACTCCCATGAGCCACACCCTCTACGGAACACAGTTGCGTTGAGCTTTGCTCTGGCCTCGGCAGCTCTCACGGCTGGAACGAATTCTGGAGCCTTACCAATTCCGATTCCAATGACTCCTTCACCGTTTCCTACCACCACAGTGATTCGAAAACTCTTCTGCTGTCCACTGTCTGACTGCCTTTGGACCATGGTCACATCCACGACCTCTTGCCGAAGTTCCGGGATAAGAACATCAATGATCTCCGGCTCACGGATCAAGTAGTTGTTGAGGAATATCTCCTCGATGTTGTTGACATGTCCTTCCTTGACAAGTTTCCCTAGAGATGTCTTGGGAACCCAGTCATCAAGCTGACTTGTTTCTTGTCGGCGTGGTGGTCGACGTTGTCTCCTACTCATCATGAATCCTCTCCTATCTCCTCTTTCCTGCTCTCCTTCCCTTCTTGCCCTTGCCTTTAGATACTAGCCTCTTGGGTTTCGGTTTTCTTGGAACGGCACGAGGCGGTTTCTCAGCAGGCTCTACTTTCTTCACTTTCTTAGCTGGCTTCTTTGGAGCTGCCTTCGGCTTCTTGGCCGCCGGCTTCTTCTTTTTCTTCTTCAGCTGGGCAGGTGGAATCTCAAGCAGTGCTTTCTTCGTCGCCTTGAACTGCCTTGGGATTGTCGTTATCGTTGTCTTCTTCTTCCCTAATGAGCTGAAGAAATGGCCTTCGCTCTTTTTCTCCGTGAAGTGTTTGTATGCAGATACGATGTGCTCTCCTGACATTCTTTCCTCGTCAGGGAGTACTTCTGGGTTGTGAGGTATCACAAGACCTGCATCCAAGGCTCCCTTTAGCGCCGCATATAACCTTGAACCACAAACAGGAGGATGAAGTCCGATGTCTAGTACTGCCTCCTTCAGGCCTCTCGCCTTGGCTCTCAGGCCTGCTAATAGTCCAGTGAGGTAGGCGGCAGGTAGATTGCCAATTCCAGCTCGCCAACCGAAACCGCCAAGTTCTGAGGACACGGCTGTGGCCACAGTTGTGTCACCGACTACCTTTGCCTCTATCAGTTGCACTATCACACGAGTGTTTGTCTTTCTCACAACCAAGCGGGGACTCCCTGATTGCAGGAGACGCCTACGTCTGTAGTAGTTCGTCTTCCCTTCCCGTCGGCGTCTGAACTTGACCTTGTAGGTGGGACCTTCTTTCATCTCTTCTTCGCCTCCAGCTTGTGTTCGGCAATGTAAGTCCGCAGGTGCGCTGTGTTTCTGAAAGCGTTTCCTTTGGCTTTCAGGTACAGATCTCGGTAGACTCGCCTGGTTATCCTACCTTCCTCCCTCAGCCTTCGGAGTTCACGTCGCATTGGCCTTATCTTCATCATCCAGCGATCTTTCTTCGATAGGGTTGCAGTGTGCTTACCCTTACGTCTTCCAAGCCCTCTTCTCTGGCCTTTTCGTTTCTGCTGCATCTTGTAGCGGGCTCGTCCTCGACTAACACCAATCTTCTGCTTCTTTTGGATTGCACCCTCATCCACAAGACGCCTGATGTCTTCTCGAGTAATCGCTAGAGATATCTCGTCCTCGAACTGAGGATCCATCCAAACTCTGGATATGCCGACTTTCATCACATCAGCAGCGATTCTCTTCTGGGTAGTAAGCTTCATCTCTAGTCTACCTCCAAGTCTTCGAGGTCTGTGAACAGATCCTCCTCACCAATCGTTTCAGGTGCTCCGGGATTCAAGACTCTCACGAGTAGAGCATCCGCCTTCCTGATGATTTCCTGGCGCTTCCTCAGACCCACTGTTGACCCGATACGAATCGCATGAATATCTGGATCAAGACCTTCAACTTGAGATGGTCGTTCTACAT
>CAYFTD010000324.1:0-1928 GCA_964345915.1 uncultured archaeon | reverse complement strand
CCCCTGCTCTGCCGGCTATCGCCTCATACGGGTTCTCATCCTCAGCCCAAGGAATGAACTCCTCTACCCAGGTGTGTTCAGAGAGGCTAGAAACCTCAAACTCTGGGGCTACCATCTTGGGACTTTCATCAGGTTCAATTACTAGAGCAATTAGCCGTTCCATCATCCCTCTCCGAATTCCAGTCAGATACTGGAATGCTGGAGACGGTGTGATAATTGCTAGATCTACATTCCCCTGCCCCAAGAAATCGATGACTTGCTTCATTCGTCTTCGATATATGTTGTCGCCGAGCATGGTTGAGCTCTCACAACCTTGCCTCCAGAGAGAGCACTGTATTAACAGTGACGGTCTTCGCTAAGTCTGTAGAAAGTCAATATCGTAAGAACTAGAGTTAAATGGTAAACGACAAGCAGCACGTCATTATAGGTGGATGAAGATGACCGATTCGGTGGAAGAAGACAAGCAAATGCAAAAGCTTCCACCAAACGTCTACGTCGTAGGGGCCTTGACCCAGTTCGCGATGGGGCTGCACCAACCGTTTCTCCAAGCCTATATGATTGACATGGGTGCCAGCTATGCGGAACTCGGGGCCTTTCGAAGCGTAGGGAATGCGGCACCGTCGGTACTCCAGCCCGCGTGGGGCGCCTGGTCAGACAAAATCGGTCATGCGAAGGGCTTCGTCGCCTTTGGAACACTGACAGGGTTGACAATGGTCTTCCTCTTCTTGTGGGCGGCGACTCCAATCGAAATGATTCTGCTCTATGCCATCCAGTCAGTTCTGTTCAGTATTCAGATTCCCACTTGGCAGTCGCTATTGGGTGGACTCATGGACGAGGAGAACAGGGGCACCGAGCTCGGAAGGCTTGGAGTCGCGACGAATGTTTCATCTCTGATAGCAACCCTCGCATCTGGATTCATAGCAGGCTTTCCAGCATTGATTCCTTCACTGAGATTCGTCTTCGGTGATTTGGGTCCGATTCTCTTGCCTAGCGTAGAGGCATGGAGAGAAATGTACTACCTGCCATTCTACTTCACAGCTATCTTTGGTATCGTGACCTCCTTGCTCTCACTGACCATCAGAGAAGGAGCCAGAGATCCAACAAAGAAGAGAGAGTTCCCCCCGGTCCTGAAGCTCCTTTCCAGAGCAGGCGACTTCAGACGGTTCGCTCTGATTTCGGTCTTCTTCTCATTTGCAATGTCAATGGCTTGGCCTTACTTCATAGTAATCCAAAAGGACTGGCTCAACTTCACCAACCTAGAAATTGCAATCGCCTCGGCTGCCATGAGTATCACAATAATCCTGTTCACGGTTCCTATGGGAAATCTCAGCGATCGAGTTGGTCGAAAGCCGCTGATAATCCTAGGAAGAGGCTCTCTCTTCATTGTTCCACTTATGTATGCCTTTGCAACTCATGCTTACGTAATATACGTGGCCAACGCCCTAGCTGGATTCTCTGTGGCAACGAGCTTCAATGCAATCACAGCCTACATCTTTGATGTCGCACCCGAGGAGGAGAGAGGAGCCCATCTCGCAGTGTTCAACACGTTCACAGGCATAATCTACTTCTTTGGCTCTCTGACATCCGGACTGCTTGGCGATTCAATAGCCCTACTGGTCGGAGCGCACTTCGCTGTGTTCTCCATGATGGTGTTGAGCTCAGTTCTCAGGTTCGTGTCATCGTCACTCTACGTCTTGCTACGTGAACCGCGGGAATACTCCTCCAACATGAGAATCGAGTTCAGGAGCCTAATTCAGCGTAGGAAGATTGACGCTGACGTCGACTGAGCAGAATAGGTAATGCTAAAGCGGGCGTGGAATACTAGGCTTTCTCATGAAGATAGAAACTGTTCATCTGGAGGAGGCTTCTACTGAACACACAGAGAGTGTCCTTGCTGTCGTGGAGTCGTTCCTGAAGGAGAACAACGA
>CAYFTD010000323.1:0-2423 GCA_964345915.1 uncultured archaeon | reverse complement strand
GATGTCGTCGACAGCTCTTACATAGCCAAGTACCTTGCGGAACACTCCACCAGTCAGTGGAAAGTACTTCTTCAGATTCTTGATTTCAACCAAGGCTTTTCCGTCTGGCATCACATATCACCTTGTTCCTGTCAGAGAACCCTGAGGATGGTAACACTCCACCCAATGACCGGGCTTGAGTTCCTCTCTGGGAGGTCGCTTCTCTTTACATATGTCAGTTGCAAAATCACACCGCGGATGGAATCTGCACCCCGTTGGGGGAGTGATTAGGTTGGGCACACTCCCTCTGATTTGAAGGAGTCGATCAACCTTCTCAGTTAGCTTCGGGATTGCCTGTAGCAGGCCCAAGGTGTAAGGATGTATCGGGTCTGAGAACAGCTCCTCAGTTGATGCGTACTCTACAACCACACCAGCATACATCACAGCAACCTGAGTGCACGTTTCCGCTACGACGCCTAGGTCGTGCGTTATGATGATTATCGAGGAGTCGAATTCCGCTTTGAGCTCGTTCAGCAGTCGAAGGACCTGAGCTTGGACGGTTACATCGAGCGCGGTCGTGGCCTCATCACAAATCAGGATTTGAGGATTGCAGGAGAGGGCCATAGCAATTAGTGCTCTCTGCCTCATCCCTCCGGACAGCTCGTGAGGATATTGATTGGCTATCTCATCAGGCGTGGGCATGCGAACCAATCTCAGCATATCTACGGCTCTCTGCTTGGCGACCTTGTTGGTGTCGCCCTCTGTTGGCTTGGGTGGGTCGTCGAGCTGGCTCTTGTATTCTGCGATCTTCTCTTGAATCTCCGCAACATTCGGTGCGTCTGGACTCTCTTCAAGAGTATCTTCCAGACGTTTTATTTTCATCTCGAGAACGTCTTGTGCAAGGTCCTGGTGGAGAGATATCACCTCGGCAATCTGATCACCAACACGGAACACCGGGTTGGGATAAGTCGCTGGATCTTGAAAGACTATCCCGATCTTGTTCCCTCTTATTTGACGCATCTCTTCATCTGACAGCTTCAGCAAATCGATGATGCTCTCACTGCCATCAGGTAAGCGGTTTCTAAAGATTACCTCGCCCTCTTCTATGCGTCCTGGAGCGTCAACAAGTCTCATGATTGACTTGGCGGTCACACTCTTGCCGCATCCAGTTTCTCCCACAAAGGCGAGTGTATCTCCCTTCTTGAGCTGAACAGTCACGCCATCCAGTGCCTTCACAACGCCCTCATACGTATAGAATGAGGTCTTTAATCCTCGAACATCGAGGATCACATCAGGCTCGAGTTCAGGGGTTTCTTTGTACGTTTCTAGTGTTTCCTTGTTCGATGCCACCAATCTCATGTCATCTCCGGTCGTCATCGTCGTCTAAGCTTCGGGTCCATGATGTCTCTCACTCCATCTCCAATCAGATTGAAAGACAGGGCACATAGCAGCATTGCCATTCCTGGATAGAAGATGAGCCAGTAGAGCGTAAAGTGATTCTGACCCTGGGCAATCATTAGCCCCCATTCTGCTGTACCAGCCTCGGCTCCATAACCAATGAAGCTGAGTCCGGCTGCAGTCAAGAGGACACCGCCCATGTCAAGGGTTGCCTGTACGATGACAGGTTGTACAGTGTTTGGCAGAATGTGACTCAACATGATCCTAAGGTCCGAAGCTCCAACGGACCTGGCTGCCTCCACATAGAGCTTCTCTCGTTCTATGAGAACTTGACCTCGTACAAGTCTCGCATACGTAGGCCACCAGATCAGCATAAGAGCAACGGCTATGCTATCGAGGTTTCGACCACCCAGGGCCGATACAATTGCCATTGCAAGGATTAGACCTGGGAAGGCAAAGAAGACATCAGTAATCCTCATGATAACTTCGTCCACAGCACCACCGAAGTAGCCTGCGGCGATACCAATGAGCGTGCCTATGGCGAGAGCCACAGCGACCACGCTAACAGCGATTCTCAAGTCAATTCTTGTAGCCCACATGGTCATGCTGAAGATGTCGCCGCCGTTTTGGTCTGTACCCCAGATGTGGCGAGGACTAGGTGATGCCAGCGTTTCGGTCCAGATGCGCTCGGTTGGACCATACGGGGCAAAGTAGGGCACAAATATCGCAATCAGAATGTAACCCGTTATGATAGACAGGCCAAGCAGGACCAAAGGACTGCGGCGGACGAGATGCAATGAGTACCTTATCTCCTTCATCCTTGGACCCATGTCTTCTCTGAATATCGCCCACCACTGTATCCGTACTGGTGGAGTCATCAGAACGGCAATGGCGATGACGTTGCCAACAATAAGCCACAGGCCAAAGTCTCCATAGAGTATGTACATCACAATAGCAATCACGTTGCCGTATATTACCCATGGAAAGTTGGAAACATCAAGTGTACGTACCGACCTCCCAACATTGATCAGGAGTGCACCTACAAA
>CAYFTD010000322.1:0-2412 GCA_964345915.1 uncultured archaeon | reverse complement strand
GTGTTCTGGGTTATGATAGGGCTTTAGCTGCATTGAACCTAGAAGAGACGGATAGAATTCCCAGTTTTGAGACTGTTGACCATTCGGATTTCATCAGAGAGGTCAGCGGAATCGACCCCCACAAGCATCCCATCAGAGCATTCGAAGCGCTGTATAGAAGATTGGACATGGACATGGCGCTTCTGGTGCCCACGAGCAATCGCATCGTCAACATTGGACGCCGAGGAGCAGTGGTAGATGCAGATGAAAAAGCTGCGTATACTAAATGGGGTGTGACTTCCAGTAGGTGGAGCATGGAGGAACCTTTCCAGACTATGGAGGAGATACTTGACTATGACCCGCGCCGAGACCATAGACTCGGCGCATCTGAGAATATCATTTCCTGGAGGAGAGCTCAGGAGATTGTTAGGGAGACGACTCTGGTGCCAGCATTATACTACACGAGCCTTTTCATGTTTCTGATCATGAGGGACTACAGGATTGGTTGGCGGTGGCTGGCTAGACTTGTGTATACAAGACCGAAGGAGCTTGACAAGTTGTTAGCCAGGTTTGCCGAAGTGTCAATACGCAATGTAGAAGCGTGGTCGAAGGAGGAGGTGAAGGTCTTCATTTTCCACGATGATCTAGCAAGCTACAATGGGCTTGTCATGTCGCCCGATTGGTTTAGAGAGCATATCTTGCCTTGGTACAGGAAGATATGGGAGCCGGCAAAGAGGAAAGGCATCAAGGTGATCTTTGTCTCTGATGGCAATTACAGCCTTTTGATAGATGACATTGCAGGATTGGGTGCTGATGGCTTTATGATAGATCACACAGTAGACCTCCAAGAGTTAGCTGGAAAGTATGGGAAGGATAAGCTAATCATAGGGAACGCCGATGGAGGCGTATTGACCTTTGGAACAGAGGGGGGTGTCGTCTCAGAGGTAAGGCGATGTGTGAGTCAAGGAGGTAATTGCCCGGGTTACTTCTTCAAGGTAGGTGAGGACATACCCTACAACGTTCCCTTGCGCAATGTACGAGCATACTTTGATGCCTGCAAGAAACACGGTTTCAGGAATCCTGATCGCAATATCGCGTGATTTCATCGTGGGAATCTTTGCCATCATGTTGTGCCAAAGTCCGGTGTGAGAAGTCCCACAGTGGCAAGAAGGTCGGCCATCGTCCTGTTTCATTGGTCCACTCTGATCTGGATCTCCCTAGGTTTGCTGTCGATGATTCTGAACGCCGCTATGTCGTGGTTGATGGATGAGATTATGAGCCAGATGTTTTCTGGCCAGAGTTTCATATACTCAGCGTCAGTCAAGGATGGATGTGCCGCGGCAGGATGGGAGTGAAAGAATCCGATGAGTTCCATGCCTTCTCCCTCAGCTTCTGATAGTGATCTTAAGAATTCCTCTGCATCGATCCGGAAATTGGTCATTGACTCCAACATGTTGCAGACCGGTACGATCTCTCTGACAACAGGACCTTCACTTCCTAGATCCCCAAATAGAATGCCACACGCCTCTTTAGGATGTTCCTTTCTTGTCTCCTCGATGAGTAAACTCTTCTGCTCTTTGCTTAGACGGATGATCATAGGCTCCGCTTTCTCATTCAACGCTTGAACTTGGCACCTTGAATATATTTGCAACTATCTGCTCGTAGAGAGTGTATGCGTCTTCTTGGCTGTTCGCGCCCTCGACTATCATTATGCCGCTGTTCAGGATGCTTGCTGTTCGCTTGGCGCCAGCATCGAATGTTGTGCCGAGATCAGCCTTCACCTTCACATTGAAGCCTTTGCGCATCAGAATGGCGTACAGATCATCGATATTTAGTTCTAGGTTTGTCTTCGGCGTGATGACGAACACCCTTTTCCCCTCTCTGCCGCAGACTTCATTGACCAGTCTGTGCCTAAGCGGCATCGGTGGATCAGTCGCCTCTGTGCCGCACACGGGGCAGCTCTGAGATTTCGAGAGTTCCACCTCCTCAAACTTCATATTTCCAATATCGCAGTGAAGTATCTTGCCTGCTAGACTGGGCTTCTTTCCAAGAATCAGTTTCATAGCCTCGGACACTTCGATGCTCGCTATGATTGATAGAATGGAAGGGTGGACACCGACAACGGCACATTTTGGCAGCATATCATCGTCAAGGTTTCCTTGAAAACACTCCAAGCAAGGAGTCTCACCAGGTATTATCGTGGATACGTTTCCGAAGGTCATGATCGCGGCGCCAAAAACGTAAGGGACCCCAGCCTTCAAACATGCCCTGTTCAATGCGTAACGCGGCTTCATGCTGTCCAACCCGTCAACGATCACATCCATATGCTTGACTATGTCTTCAGCGTTGTTCACACTCAAGGACAGAGGCAAAGGCTCAATCTCTATATTGGGGTTCAGTTCTTGTAGCCTTTTAGCTGCAGCCTCAACCTTC
>CAYFTD010000321.1:0-5343 GCA_964345915.1 uncultured archaeon | reverse complement strand
GCCAAATCAATTCCAACCTTGCCCTCAGCCACGTCGAAGGCAGCCACAAACTGGATGTCTCTCACATGATAGCCTGCGAAATCTGGGTGATTTAGACCCACGAGTTCTCCATTCGCTTTGGCATCCTTGTAGTATTCAACGCCCTGCACCAACGCGCTTGCACAGTTGCCGACGCCTACGATTGCTACCTTGATTCCATTCAATCAGAACACCTCTGACTATAACATCTCGGAACTTCGGTCCACTAGATTTCCTGTTCCTTTAAAGTTATGCGGTTGTAGAATATTCAGACGAGTCTTTGATATAAAGCGTTGTCTTGAACCCATCCAATCCATGCCATCTTAGATTTCGGATCGCAGAACCTGGACTAGCTGTAGGGCTCTGGTGATGAAGTCCAAGTTCCATCTTAACAGGACGACTTCTATGATGGATGATATGAACAGCACCAAATACTGCCCAGAGAATTGAGCAATGCTGGGGACCAGAACTGCAATCCAGTATGACCCAGTCAGCAACACAATGGCAACCACGACCACCATAAGAAGCCCTCCCAGGAGCATTCCAAGAGAATACAGTATACTGACGAGTAATCCGCCGAGCGTGAGTAGTCTGAGGACTGAATTGGCAAATCGTATGAGAAGGAAGATGACAATTGTGGTCAATGAGGCAATAACTCCCGCAGCTGCGGCCATGTGTGGCAAGACTGGTCCACCGGTACCCAACTGAAGGAACATCAAGGCAATTGTCAGTAATACCCATTGTGTTACCTTGCCGTAGCTCCACTTCCTCATGAAGCTGTCTTCTGTCGTTTCCATTATGTGGCACCGCTGACCTGGATCGACTTCCCTTATCCAAGATTCTCATCTTGGAAGGTGTATTGTGAAGCTCGGGAGTAGAGGCCCTGATATCCCTTTCTCTTGCAGAAGTATGTCCGAGAATAGTCGGGGGTGTCAATCTTCGGTGGTCTGTGACTATAGAATAGTTTTCCATGAGCTTCATAGAACTTCAGAAGCCATTCTGCAAGAAGAAACGCTTATGTTCATAGGAAGCATACTTGTCTACCGGACGACTGGCCGAAGCCCGTTGCTCCTCATGCATTGGAGATTCCTTCGATGCGTGAGCGGGATTCGTTCGCCAATCCGAATGTCCCAATGTGTGGAGATTCGGCTCTCACCTAGTGTTCAGAGAACGGCGTCCCTTTCCCGTGTTTTGGAGCACCACTCACGTTCACAAAAGAGAGGGTGGACCTCAGTGCCCAATAGGGCACCAAGTCTTTGGCTCTGGCCAGCGTCCCCATCTTCTGTTGTAGCAGCATTAGTTCTTATTAAAATCCAGACGGATGTGCGTGTGAACCGCGTCTTCTTATCACCCAAATGCTAGGTTCCAGAAGACACCAAAATGCGTCTTCACTTCCGATGTCAGCTCGTCAATTGCGCAAAAGCGGGTCAGATAGATTTTCAAACACGAGCTCTTAGTGGGCGCCTCCTCTTCCTAGCGAACCTAGAAACTGCATTCTCTAGCTGACTCTTCATCTCGGAGACCATATTCTCTACCGCCACCCCTTTGTATGTTCTCCGCATCAAAGTACCATTCACACTAACATCAACGTTTCTCATGCCATGGCTCTCGAAGTATGACTTCAGGGCAGAAGCAATGGGTATGAGGATACCTCCTGGGAGTTTGTTCTCTAGTAGTTCCTTGCAGCATCCACAGTCAAGGACCACTGTGGTGCTCTCCTGATCAACCAGAACCTCTACTGGGATTCGCCTACTAGAGAGGCCGAACCTTCGCTCCATTCGGAGCTCAAACTCACCGAGGTGTTTCATGGACTGTCCCTTTTTCTTTTCTACTCATCAGGCTCGCTAGAATCTCATCTCATATAAGCGCATCTCAAGACCCCAGCAGCCAGCAAGCCGCTCAGAACTGCAGGTTCTTCATCGCGGACTCTGCTGGTCTATTTGCCCCGTCTTCGTGAAACAGCCACACCTATGACAAACAACACCAAGATTGCTCCAAGCATCAGTGCTAACATGAGGTAGTCCGGAAACTCGGGTATTGTCGGAGTCGTGGTAGTTGTGGTTGTAGTAGTCGTTGTGGTTGTGGTCGTACCACCAGTCTGCGAGGTGTAGGAGTAGTCTGAGGAAGTCGACCAGAAGCCAAGGGTGTCATTTGCATGTATGCGGTAGGTCACAGAGGTTCCCTCGGGCAACGCAGGAATATCGCCCACGTAGTGAGTCCCATTCCACGCCATTGTGACGTTGTTCCAGTGTGTGCCGTTGTAGTACTCGAGTGTCACCGTGTCAACACCTGTTTGATCACTGACGCTGACACTGATTTCAACATCATCAATGGGAGTGGGAGCTGTCGGATCACGCGTTGGTGTACCAATTGACGGACCAAATGTGTCTGTCATCATGTATTGGACGGCAGCCTTGACATTGAGCTTTCCTGCACCCCAGGTTGGATTTGGCACAGCGCCAGTGAGACCATCGCTCACGGCAGTAGACTTTATGATCTGTGCCACCTCAGTTCCCTTAGAGCTGTCAAACTGGAGCATCAGTGCCGCACTGCCAGCCACATGGGGACCGGCCGCACTGGTGCCGCTGAAAAGACGGTAACCACCGAACATTGGGTTCAAAGGCAATACTTGACCTGGACCAGCAAACCAGCTGCTATCCCAGAAGGAATAATTCGAATAGTCGGAAATTATGTCCAAACCACCCGGTGCAGCTACTCCTTGCTTCGCTACTCCATCAATCCGTGGGCCGATTGCCGAGTATGATGCTATATCTCCCACAGCCGCCACGAAGAGATTTCGAGTGTGATAGGAAGCGACACTCAGAGCGCGGTCGGCAGTTGATGGATGGACAATGAGATAGTCATTGCTCATGTCTGAAGTCCAGACTGCCCCACCCGTCCATGAGGACTTGTCGTCAGCAATGTAGGCATGCACCGTCGCATTGTCTGCTAGGGTGATATTGAGTTCATAGAAGGGCCACGGGGGAGAGGGAGACAAGCCTCCACTTCTCCACATCTCGATGTACATCATCTTGGTACCTCGACCAGAGTTGAGGATATACGACTGGAAGTTCACACCAGTCCCAGGATCAAAGTCCATTCCCCAGTTTCTGTAACCATAGTTGGGATGTAGCAGAGTGTACGAGAGAGGTGGAACTGGCCCTGCAGGAACTCCGATGGTGAAGTTCGCATTCAGGAAGTCTGTATCGTTTATGCTGAGAATGGTGATTCTCACTCGCTCAATCTCGGCAGGGAACCAAGGATCAGTTGGCTGTGGATTCGGTACGCTGAAGGTCATGATGTGACCTGGGGAAGGCGCGGGAATATTGGCCTTCGCATGTTTGTCTTTCACACCGAGGTTTCCGCTAGGAGCAATCACTGGAATGCCGTCCAGCACAATGGTATCAATCAGTCCTTCGAGGACTGAAGACCCATCTAGGAACTCCTCCCACCACTTTCCGACCTCAATCAGGATGACATACGCACCATTTCTCCAAGAGTAGAGCAAGCCCTCGTCCAGAGAGAGAAATGTGTAGTCGGCACCAATTACCTTGATCATCATTAGCTCTGCATCCGGGGCAACTCCAACATACTTCCTGTATCCGAGTTGTCCGCCAAGCAAAATCCCTGCAACAGCAGTTCCATGCCCGTCTGTGTCGTTGTGAGTGCTCGACGTCAGGTTCACTCCTCGTTCCCAAACTACTCGCTGTGGGTCGAGAGGATTGCCATCCATCTCTACAATGTACTTGGTCTTGGGTGTTGACAGTCTGATGAGCTTCTCTCCTGAGTCGAGTGCATCATTCGAGTTCGTGTCATTGACAACAAAGAATGGCTCACTGCCCTGTATGACAGTATCATTATCACTGTCATTCCATATCCAGTCCGTTGAAGCATTGAATATACCATCTAGACCAATATCGAGCCATCTGAGTATCTCATTTGAAGTGGGAGTTGTGCTACCATCAAGGTCAATCGCGTCAGACCCGTTCGTTGGACCCACTGGAAGGAACTCGTCCAGCCAATCATACTCTCCTCCATCTGCGAACCAGAGATCCGGATGTCGCCAGTCAACTCCTGAGTCTAGATCAGCTATCAAAAGACCCTTGCCGGTCAAGTTCTGACCGAAACCGTCAACCATGTTCCAGACGTCATCTGCTTCAATCTCAGGAATTGAGACATCTCTCATTGGTTGAAGCTGATCGCCAGTTGTCTGCAAAGAGAGCGACGAGAAGTACCCCTCATCTCTGAGAAAGGCAAGGCCATCAGCACTTCCCCTTAGAAGATAGTAGCTCCCAAAACGACTACTCTCGGGCGTGTCAAAGCTGAATCTGACACCCAGTGATTGGAGGTATATCACGTCCTCCGAAGTAATCGTTTTCGAGAACTCGACAACCACAGGAATACCATTCCCATGAGTGCTTGTAAGCTCATGGAAGTTTACATGTGATACAAGAGATGATTGTGAGTCCTGCAGGCCGGCGTCAAAAACAAAGACTGACGGGACAATTGGAAACACAATGAAAAACAGCAATAGCGTGCCAATGTAGCGTTTTCTCAATGTTGTTCTCCTCCTTGGACACAGCGGTTCTAAACCATAGTCACCGCCATGTAGGCCTATTAACTTATTGAAATGCTATTCAGACTCGTTGTGGTCTGATTCGTCTTCCTCGCTGTCTACCGGGTTGGCATCTGCAAAAGCTGAGAGAAGGTCTTCTCCCTCAGGGATTATATTGACACGAGCAAAGTAACCGGGGTCTTCATCGTCCCTTGTCACCTTTTGGCCCTCGTACAGAGACGTTCCTCCTCCGACTAGATAAGAAACTGAGATGCAGATGGCCAGTGGTATTAGGAGCTCGAAAGAGTGACTGATCTCTAGGACAAGAATAGTTGTGGCCACAGGTGTATTTGTTGTAGCAGCCAACACTGCGCCCATTCCCATGACTATGAAAGCTGCAATGTACTCCGGAAAGAAGACCTCACCACATACTGCACCAAGCATTGCCCCCACGAATATAGAGGAAGCGAGGACTCCGCCAGATACTCTGCCTGCAACAACAAATGATGATGCAAAAAGCTTGCCTAGGAGAAGTACGAACAGGGCGGCGATGGGCAAAGTTGTGCCGCTCGAGGCTATGTTCTCAATCACAGAATAGCCAAGACCTGCCACATTCAGGTCCGGAACCATCCATAGACCGACAAGGAATATCACTAGGCATCCAAGCAAAGAGCCTGCAATCGGGTCAGCCCAATCAGGCAGACGGATTCTGAATGTGTTACGCATGAACATCAAAAAGACAGAGAAGAAGATGGCAATCACACCAGCAG
>CAYFTD010000320.1:0-6272 GCA_964345915.1 uncultured archaeon | reverse complement strand
ATAGATCAAGTATACGAAAGGAGTCATGCCATGTGCAACTGCAGTTCTCACAGCGGTGAGGACATCTCCAGTACTTCCGCACTTACCGATTCTCCTCAGGTGTTCATCTGAACCGGTCTCGACGCCAATGTTTGGAGATATTCCTCTCATGGACTTGGAGAGCTCAGAGGCAACCTCCTCTGTGAAGAGACAAGCCTTGATGTTCTCCACTGAGATGTGGACGTCACCTCCCTCAACAGCTTCCAGAACCGCAAGTCTTCTGATCAAGTCTGAGATGGCGTCGATATTTGCAGGAGGCTCGCATGGATTTGTCAAAGGCTCGTGTCCCCGATAATAGTCCAAGAAATCTGGAGCTTCTAGCACTATTCTATGCACTCCCAGATCCAAGAGTTCACGCACTTCTCTTTCAATTGATTCGGGGGAGCGACTCCTTGGCGGACCCCATGTACTAGGCACGCTACAGAAACCGCATCCTGCCGGTATGTTTTCTGGACACTCTTGCCGCTCTTCAGGATCATCAGATTCGCAGTCATCGCAGTCTGTACACTCGCGACCGTCGGGGAGGGGAATAGTCGTCCTCTTGAAGTTCGAACAACCGCGTAGTACCTCGACATATACCTTGGATGCTTGGTAAGAGTGGTAGTCAACAATCCTCGTTGTGGATGGAAAGAAGATCTCAGAGAGCTCGCTTGGTGAGAGAGGCGGTCTGAGTGCGTTGATTATGGGCTTCTTACCTTTGAAGTAGCCTATGCCTTGGACATTGGAGCAGTCTGTTACATCTTCGAAGAAATCAAGCTCAAGTAGCTCATTCAGAGTACCTTCTCCCTCGCCGACTACAAGAATGTCGGGTCTTAGTTCTCTCAGGACTCTGGCGGAATCGGAGGCTAGTGGTCCACCAATGACCACTCTCCCCCCCGGATTTGTTCTGCGCCACTTCTGTACTATAGATTGCGTTACTGGCAAGTCCATTGTCATGGCGCTGATGGCAAGGTGCTCATAGCTTCGCATCTTCTTGGGTGTCGCAACAATCTCTTCTGCCCTGACTATTCGACAAGGCATTTCATGTCTTTCTAGGACTCCTCCTATAGTCCGGGGGCCACAGCCAATTGAATCGCGGGAGCTAGTCCGTCGACCGCTTCCTGCACTCAAGGCGTCTACAATTAGAACCCTGCCGACCATCTTGGACTACCTTGTGTCGTCAGGAGTTCTTTACTCTTGCTTAATGCACAAACTGGTCAAAGGACTTTGATTCCTCTTCAGAGAACTTATATGCGGGAACGGTCCCAAGGCGCTAAAAGCAAGATTTAGGAGTAAATTACTGCGTGAGCGTTGACGAAGGCGGCATTTGTGCCAATTGTGGATTGCCTGAAGACCTGTGTGTCTGCGAAACTATCGCACAGGAAGAGGCAAGGATTTCTGTGACTGTTGAACGAAGAAAATGGGGCCGTCTGACCACTGTTGTAGAAGGTTTCGATAAGACCATCGACCTTGGTGACTTGGCCACTAAGCTAAAGGGAAAGCTTGCCTGCGGGGGAGCTGCAAAGCATGGCCATATCGAACTCCAAGGCGATCATCGTGGCGTCATCAGTGACGTCTTGGCCAAGCTGGGTTTTCCAGAAGAGATGGTCCAGATAGACTGGACTTTTCAGGGCGGCCGGCGTAGGTAGCTGCTCTACTCATTCTTGGTTGCTGGATGCTACCTGGCAAGTTTCCAAGAGTGAGGACTGTATTCCGTTCTAAGCAAGAGTCATTGAGTCTATGCCGAGTTTACGAACAATCTCCTTGTACCTATTCCGGACTGTCACCTCAGTGACTCGTGCCACTTCTGCGATCTCACGTTGTGTCCTTCTCTCATCAAGCATGATTGATGCAACGTAGATAGCTGCGGCAGCCAGACCTAGAGGGTCTCGACCAATCGTCAGTCCTATGTCCCTACTTCTCTGAAGTATCTCAACTGTTCTTAGCTGAACGGGACTGGACAATGATAGTTGTGAGGCGAATCGTGAGATGTAGTCGATTGGGTTGCTCAAGGGAATCTTGATGGCCAAGGAGCGGAGAAGAAGCCTATAACACTGTCCAAGTTTCTTCTTGTCAACTCGAGAGGCGTCAGCCACTTCATCTAAAGGCCTGGGCTTCTTTCTTATTCTGCAAGCGGCATAAAGCGTCGCAGCAACCATAGCCTCAATTGATCTTCCTCGAACGAGCTTCTTCAGGATGGACTTTCTGTATAGGAGTGCAGAAAGCTCCCTGATAGGTTTGGGAATTCCTAGTTGAGAGGCCAGCCTCTCAAGCTCAGACATGGCCTGAGCCAAGTTTCGATCCATTGAACTATGAACCCGAGACCTGATTTGCCACTTGCGGAGTCTGTAGATCTCTGATCTTCGGGTGGGGCTCAGTTTCCTACCAGCAGTGTCTCTGTCACGCCAGTCTATCACCGTGGAGAGACCCTTGTCATGGACCGTGTATCTAAGTGGTGCACCGACGCGGCTACGGGCATCAGCCTCTTCAGAACTGAATGCCCTCCACTCTGCACCGGCGTCAATTCGGTGATCAGAAAGGACTAGACCACAACCGCCACAGACGCGTTCTCCACGGGTTAGGTCCTCTACCACAGAGTTGGAGCCACACTCAGGACACATCTGAATCTCAGGTTCTACGCCACTCGTGTGGCCACCCCTCTCAGAAGCATCACCACGCATACGATCCAAAGCTGCTCCTCCGTGATGGTTCGGACCGGCAAGAGTATCCCGGAAGTCAACGGTCTAGTCAGTGCATTAGAAGACAGTCTCCCGGTACCACATACACCAAAAGCAAAATCACGCTTTTAATTGTTCTGAAAAGATTCAATCATAGTGGTTGATGACTGCATATTTCTCCCTAAGCAGCACCGTGCTTATTTCGACGCAAAAAGGCACGTCTTACGTCGTCTGCTCTCTTCCATCTGCCGTGATAATGACTGTGTGTTCGGCCTGAGAAACAAACTCATTCTCTTCCTCAGCAAGAATGTGATGGGCAACAAGCGCACCGTTCTTCTGCAGCTCTCTTATGGCTAGCTCCAGGTCTGCCTTTCTTAGCTGCTCTGCCATCCACCTCTTTGCAAATGGAAACTCCTTGAAGTCCCTTCGAGCAATGCTCAAGAACCGCTTCGTGCCCTTGAACCTTACTGGAACCCTTATGGGCAGCATCTGGAAGATGAGAGGATCAGGAAGGTCAGAAACATTCCCCGATCCCGTGCTCGCGAAGGTTTCTACAGCATAGACCTCGCCTTCCTCAACTAGGACCTCGGACTTTCCGGAAACACAGGGCACCTGCTTCTCACCATGCAGCTCGTATTCTTTCAATTGATGGCCCGACAGCTGTTTGATGGGCTCAAATCCAGCACTCTTGATGGTGTCCTCGATCAGAGCTCCGATGGTGTTTAGCTTGGCGCCAGGTCTCAGCATCCGAATGGCAACCTTCGTAGCATCTTCAGCTGCCTTCACAAGGCTCTCATGCTCCGGGTTCAGTGCAATTGTGAATGCACTGTCTGAAATGCAACCGTCGACATGAGCTCCGCAATCTACGGTGACTAAGTCGCCCTCTTGTATTTCCGTTTCGTCACCTAGAGGAGAGGTGTAATGTGCAGCAATATTGTTGATGGCGACATTACAGGGGAACGAGATTCCAGTGGCGTTCTCTCTGATGTGGTTCTCAACTGCGTCGACAATGTCTATTACCTTGGTGTCCGGTTTGACCATCGGTCGGGCAATTTCGAGTGCCTCTCGCGCAACGACTCCTGCCTGCCTCCATTTCTCCCACTCATCTTCTGATTCTTCGGACTCCTTGGTCTTGACTTCCTCGTCTTTGGACACTGTCTTCACCCTTCCGGTCTTCTCTGGTGTTCGCATTCAGGACAAATAAAAGAGTGACGGAATGAAGGCCGTCTATAGGATGCTCGCTATTCGCTTCGCGACCCTTGTCATCATGAAGAACATGTAGCCAATGTTTGCACCCTTGGTTGTCAAGACAGATAGAATTGATTCCTCACCTGCGTCGCAGATAATGACATAGCCAGAATCACCCTCGATGAGCATTCTCACAAATGGTCCACGCTTCAACTGTTTGAAGACCTTGCGGGTTTCTGACTCTATCTGAGTACATCTGCCTGCTATAACATCCTCCTCCGGCACAACTGTGGAGTCAAAACCTTCAGGAAAATGAGTGCAGATAGGAAGTCCTTGTGACCTCGAGATGATTACACTTGCTTGAACATTGCCCTGGGAGGCTCGACTCAGGTCTTCGAGGAGTTCAGTGAGCATTTCTGTCTTCGAGGACACGGTTCGTATTCCTCCGCTTCGAGGCCTTTCGGTGAAAGAACCTTTCCAAGTATTTAAGGATTCACTGATTTGACTAAAGCCGTTTGGCTCCAGCATCCTTCAAGGCCTTCACTATCTTCTTGAGACCCTTGCCCTTGTCCTTCTGAACATGCTTCTCAAGGTACGTACCCTGCACTACAATCGAGGCACCTGCCTCCACACCACGAACTACGGACTCCATATCATTGAAACCCCCTCCAACAATGATTGGTGTGTCGCAGTATTGAGAAACAGCAGCTATCGTTTCAGGAGGCACTCCTCCACCCTCCGCGCCACTTCCGGCCTCGAGATATATCAGTTTGAAGCCGAGCAGCTCTGCAGCCAGTGCATACATTAGTACAAGCTTGGGCTTATCACGAGGGAAGCATTTGGCCTCTCCAACCCATGCGGCTGTCTTGCCTGGTTCAATTAGGAGGTAAGCCATAGGAATTGTTTCGATACCGGAGAGTTTCACTCTGACTGCAGCAAGGGCTTGAGCGCCAACAATGTAGTACGGATTCGAGCTGTTGAGAAGGCTCATGAAGAACATAGCATCAGCATGCTCAGTCACTCCGCTGATATTGCCCGGGAAGAGAATTGTAGGAATGTCCACGGCATCACCTATGACCTTTGTGGCTTCATCGACACCTCCGAATATGGTACTTCCGCCAATCATGATCGCGTCTGTTCCCGCTTTCTCTGCAAGTCGAGCAATCTCAGCTATAGTGTCGTGCGTCACCGTTAATGGATCAGGGTCAAGCAGCGAGAAGTGGCAAGCACCCTCTCTTTCCAGTTTCTCAGTGATGTATTCCCATACTTTTCCAGGCATGATGGATTGCCCTCCATGGGCAGGACCTCGGCGTTGGGACATGCTTTTTACGGTTTTGGTGGCTAAACGATACCGAATGTCCCACTAACATTCACAGTCGGCATTCCTTAATGCTTATTACCCATTCTGTTCGAACTCCTCGAAATCCTCAACTCATAACGTGAGGATTGAAGACCTCTGTGTCGGGAATGAAGCCGGATGACCACGAGTGATCACGCAGATAGCGACAATGTGGAAGTCACAGAGCCTGATGTTGTGTCAGGAACTGAAGAGGTCCGAATAGGAGTCTTCCCTTGCATGTGTGGGAAGAACATTGGCGCGGTGGTTGACATCGATACAGTGGCCGAATATGCGAGTTCTCTACCAAGAGTTGTCTTCGTTCAGACAAACAGGTACACTTGCGCAGACCCAGGACAGAAAGAGATTCAGGATGCAATCAAGGAGCATAGTCTGAACAGGGTTGTCGTGGCCTCATGTTCACCCACGATGCATGAGGACACCTTCAGAAAGACTGTCAAAGCCGCGGGTTTGAATCCATATCTCTGTGTAATGGCCAACATCCGAGAACATGTTTCATGGGTACACGCACACGAACCCGAGAAAGCCACACGAAAGGCGATGGAGCTTGTGGCCATGTCTGTGGCGAAAGCCGCTACCCTTGAGGCACAACCAGAACTGGATGTCCCAGTGACACAAGCGGCCATGGTAGTCGGTGCTGGAGTAGCAGGAATGCAGGCGGCTCTTGATTTGGCAGAGGCGGGATTCAAGGTCCACCTCATAGAGCGCATGCCTACCATTGGGGGAATAATGGCAATTCTTGACAAGGTCTTTCCGCAGAATGACTGTTCAATCTGCATTCTGGGGCCCAAGATGGTTGACGTCGCGAAACACCCCAACATCAATCTGATTACAATGGCTGAGGTAGATGAGATTTCAGGCTATGTGGGTAACTTCAGCGTCCGGGTAAAACAGAGAGCACGCTATGTTGATCCTGACACGTGCACCGCTTGTGGAGATTGCGTAGAGGTCTGTCCTGTCGACGTTCCAAGCAGAACAGACCAGAATCTGACTTGGAATAAGGCCATCAGCATTCCATTCCCGCAGGCAGT
>CAYFTD010000319.1:0-8495 GCA_964345915.1 uncultured archaeon | reverse complement strand
AGCTTGCTGTCAGGATTGCAAAGGCATCTGGGTCGACAAGAAAGGAAACAGTCAGACTTGTGGAAGCACAGGCGGTGGAGGATGACTACAGGACCAGAGTCAGACGAAACCCCTTTGATGTGCCTATTGAAGAGAAACTTGAGATCCTCACAGAGGTAGACAAACGTCTAGGGACGCAGGGCGGTTCCATCAAGGTTAGGCGCGCAGATTTCCGAGCTCATAGTGAGGACAAGACCTTTGCCAGTCTTGAAGGAGCCTATATCACACAGAACATCGTTTGGTGTGGAGGAGGATTCTCGTGTGTGGCTATTGCACCAGGGGTCCCTCCACAGACTCGATCATTCCCTGGATCATTTCGCGGCGACTTCTCGGCAAGTGGATACGAGTACTTCGAGAAGCTCAATCTATTGGAGAACGTCGATTCTGTTGCTAAAGAAGCAGTGGCGCTCACTCAGGCTCCAGCCTGTCCAAGCGAGGAAACAACACTTCTTCTTGACGGCCATCAGCTCATGCTCCAGATACACGAAAGCTGTGGACACCCAACAGAACTCGACAGAGCGCTCGGTACTGAGGCGGCTTATGCCGGCACTAGTTTCATGACTGCAGATTTGCTAGGCTCTCTCAGGTACGGTAGCGAAGATGTCACATTGACGGCTGACTCTACACTTGAGGGAGGGCTTGGCACCTTTGGCTACGACGATGAGGGAGTGAAGGCCAGAAGAATCGAGCTTGTGCGAAACGGAATCTTCGTTGGTTATCAGAGCTCCAGGGAAACTGCCGCCCAAGTGGGACTTGAATCAAGCTCAGGCGGGATGAGAGCTGATAGTCCTCAAAGAATTCCCTTGATTCGAATGGGGAACATAAACTTGGACCCGTCCGGCTGGAAACGCAGCGACATCATCGAGGATACCAAGAAAGGAATCCTCATGTCCACAAACAAGAGTTGGAGCATCGATGACAAGAGGTTGAACTTTCAGTTTGGGACCGAGATAGCATGGGAGGTCGTGAACGGCGAGCTCGGGCGAATCTATCGCAACCCCACGTACACCGGCATCACCCCTGAGTTCTGGGGAGGGCTTGATGCCTCTTCAGGTGATGACTGGCGACTCTGGGGAACCCCCAATTGTGGGAAAGGACAGCCATCCCAAATCATGTACGTTGGACATGGGTGTGGTACAGCTAGGTTCAGAAATGTCAGGGTTGGAATCATGAAAGAGGGGGCCGCCTAGTATGGATTTCAAGAAGGAGCTCCTTTTGGAGAAGGCGGGCATTGCACTTAGCAGAGCCGAGGCTTTGGGAGCAGGTCAGGCGGAAGTTAAGATTAGTTTAGTAAGGATTGCACTAACTCGTTTGGCAAATAGCATCATAGATCAGAATGTAGCAGAGAATCGTGCGCAAACGAGAATCTTACTCTATCTTGAGAAGCAAAAGGGGGCAGTTAGCATTGAAGATCTCGATAACAAATCCATCACAGAAGCAGTTGAATCGGCAGTCAAGATGGCTCGAGTTGCTCCGGAGGACAAGGATTTCAAATCGCTGCCATCTCCAAAGCCGTACTCATCTTCACTGACCAGAGAGAACCTTGTCTGCCACTCTACGGCTGATGCCACTCCTGAGGAGCGGGCAGATTTCGGAATGACGGCTATTCGGACTGCCCACGACGTGGACAAACGCATTTCCACGGTAGCCGGCGCCATATCGAACTATTCCGCAGAAACAGTGGTCGCGAATTCACTAGGGGTAGAGGCATATCAGGCGAGCACTGGCTCGAATGTAAATCTCACAATAATGGGGAAGGATGGTGCTGACGAATCCGCCGGTTGGGCGGAGGACAACCAGAGAGACTTTCAGAATCTGAATATTGTGAAGGTGGCTGAAACTGCTGCCAGTAAGGCTGCCACCAGTTTTGGGGTCAAGGCACTCAAACCGGGAGAATACCAAGCGATTCTTGAGCCTGCTGCGTTCGCAGGACTAGGTCTCTTCATGGTTTGGATTGGGTTTAGTGCTCTTGCATACCAGGAGTTTCGGAGCTTCCTTAGAGACCGCATTGGAGAAAGGCTGTTCTCAGACAAGCTGAACCTGTGGGACGACCCCCTGGACAATCGTTTTCCCGCTCCAGAGCTTTTCGACGACGAGGGACACCCTAAGTCAAAGCTGAACCTCATCGACAATGGAGTCGTGAAGAGTCTGATTTATGACAGCTATACTGCCGGGAAGGATGACGAGGAGAGTACCGGCCACAACACAAAGATGAGAGGGGCTTCAGCACCTTTCGCGCGTCATTTGATTACGATGGAAGGCAAGTCCTCGATAGATGAGATGATAGCTGATACAAAACGGGGCATCTTGATCACTCATTTTCACTACACGAACCCTGTGGACCCAACAAAGGGAATGCTTACCGGATTGACTCGCGATGGGACATGGCTCATCGAGAAGGGGGAGATCAAGCATCCTGTTGGGACATTGAGATTCACTGATACTATTCCTCGGGTCTTAGCAGAGATAGATATGATCGGCAAGTACCCTGATCTCAGAAGCAGTAGTGCAATCCTACCGCCCTTGAAGGTCCCGTCATTTCGAGTGACAGGCTCCAGTCAGGAATGAGAAGCAGATATGATCAATTCTTCTTGATGAAGGTTCCATTCCGGTACTCTTCGAAGGCTACATGCAACTCTTCTTGAGTATTCATGACTATTGGCCCTCTCCATGCCACCGGCTCACCGATGGGCTTTCCAGAGATTAGGAGGAAACGAAGAGGTTCGTGTTCGTTGGAAATGACAATCTCATCCCCATCTCCATAGAGTATGACCCTCTCAGGACCATAGGTTTCCGTCTTGTCAGGGTCGAAGTAACCAGAACCGCTGATTACATACGCAAACGCTGTATGCCCCAACTTCACTGAGTGCCCGAACTCTGAGTGGGGATTGACAGTGACATCAAGGTACTCCGGGTCCGTAACGATGTCCTGCACTGGTCCTTTGACTCCCTCCACCTCACCACAGATGATCTTGACCTTGGCGACGTCACCAACAGCCACCTCGGGAATGGTATCTCCCTGCACATCGCGATATCTTGGATCCATCATCTTGTGGGAAGCCGGTAGATTGGCCCAGAGCTGGAAGCCCCAAAGAAGACCATTCTGACGCTCGGGCATTTCCTCATGGATTATGCCACTCCCAGCAGTCATCCACTGAACATCCCCGGCCCCAATGACTCCAGAATTCCCAAGACTATCACCATGTCGGACTTCCCCATGAAGCATGTATGTGATGGTTTCAATGCCTCTATGCGGATGCCATGGAAATCCTGCGATGTAGTCGTTTGGATTGTCTGAGTGAAAGTCATCGAGCAGAAGGAAGGGGTCGAACATCGGCACTTGGTAGAAACCTAAGGCACGCTTAAGGCGGACGCCAGCCCCTTCCAATGTGGGCTTGCTCTTCAATACTTCCTCAATTAGCCGAACTTGTCCCATGTTATGACCTCTCGAACCAAATAGAGTAACGATAGTTTATTCTTTAATAAAAAGCTTCAGTAATGGCAGAAAGTTGTCGTGCACGCGAAACACTTCGTTCTTCCGAGCAGTCCAACTGAAGTGTGTTTGACGACCTACTCAAGAACTCTCGTGGATAATTCGTCCAGCTCCGATTCCAAACCCTCGAGGAAACTGCACGTTCCACGATCCATTATCTCCTCCACAATCTCAGTCATCTGTGCCGTCAGTTGAAGGCGCTCTGGCAGCTCACCACTGTTCCTCAAATCCTCAAGGTTTTCCGCTCCTTGCTCAAGCCGCTTAGCCACTTCATTGAAGGGGTCTGAGCCACTCCAGGGTCTGTGGAGATTGTACCTCATGCGAAAGGCAATGTCCAGAAGTACGCCCAACAACTTGTTGTTGACCTCGTGCTCGTGAGGGACTCTGTGTCGCACTGATCGGTCGGAAATCCCTACCTGCTTGCATATGCTATATCCCAGAGTCATTACTCTCACAGGCAGATGTTTGTAGATGGGATGGCCATAGGGATGGTCGTTCTCGTAGATTCTCTCCATGAGCTTGAGCTTGTCGGGAAACTGCCGTCTTACCACATTCAAGAAGTAATCCTTCTGGCGTCCGGGCTTCAGCGTCATCCCGCCCCAGAGGATGAACTCGGCTCGAGCATTCTTAGCTCTCTTCGCCAGGCCCCTCATGTTCTCTACATTGTCGCCGATTCCCGGGATTATGGGCGTGGCCATCACACCACCATACAGTCCTGCTTTTCTGATCTCCTTTAGCGCGTCAAAGCGCTCTGCAGTTGTAGATGACCTCGGCTCGAAAATCTTCTGTGTTCCTCCATCGTGTAGTGTGATAGTAAATACCACATTGGCAAATGCTCTATCATGAATCTCTTTCAAGAGATCGAGGTCTCTAAGAACAAGGTCTGACTTGGTCAGGATGTATACAGGCATACCAAAGTCAAGAAGAGTTTCTAGGACCTTTCTAGTTACCTTGTGCTCCTTCTCAGCAGGTTGGTAGGCGTCACTGACTCCTCCACTTGCTCCAATGATTTGTTTCCGGAAACCTTTCTCAGTGATCCTTTTGGCATCGTCTTCGTCCAAGTAGGCCCAGAGGGTTTCAGCCTCTAGCTCACTCTGCGAATCAAATCCTTCCTTCTTCAACTCCCTTCTGAGAACATCAGGTGCATTTTCCTTGATTCGGATATGGGTCAGGAAGTTCTCGACATGATAGCCCTCGGACATCCCGTCACAGTAGACGCAGCCATGCTCGCATCCGCGATATGCATTCATTGACCTATTGACATGAAACCAACTCTCAGCCTCCATCTTCTTTGACAGAAGCGATTTGGCCTTGACACATTCATATCGCATAGCACGAACTTCCAAGAGAGGAACTCGTCACAGTCTACCAGTAGTGACCATATGACTCTGTTGGACTTGGATACGTGCTTCGTAGTCTTCCTACTACGATTCCTTGGTCTGTCTTGACACTCCATCTCGAGAGATCAGGTCATCTCCATCGCCATTCTCCAGATTAGAGTATCTCGCCATTACGAACAAGACATCTGATAGCCTGTTCAGATATCGTATGAGCTCTGGATTGACAGGATGAAGTTTGGAGAAGGCAAGGACACGTCGTTCTGCCCTCCGGCAAACCGTTCTAGCTTGGTGGAGAAAGGCGGCACCAGGGCTTCCACCAGGGATTATGAAGTTCGATATGGGTGGCAGCAATTCAGATAGTTCGTCAGCAAGGTGTTCGAGTTCCTTGACATCATCCACACTTGCCCTTCGCAGTGAACCGAGTTCATTCTCATCGTGAGTTGGACTATCGCGCTCCGTGGCAAGCTCGGCGGCCACGTAGAAAAGAAATTCCTGAATTGAATGGATATGCTCACCAATTCTTGATGAAGCATACGTCTTGGCCAAGCCGAGAGTCGAAATCAGCTCGTCGACTGTGCCGTACGCCTCAACACGAGGGTCAGCCTTCTCAATCCTCCCTCCAGATAGGAGACCTGTCTTGCCTTTGTCCCCCTTTCGCGTGTAAATCCTCTTGGACACTAGCCATCAACTCCGTGTGGCAGAACAATAGGCGGACAATCGACGTTAGGTAACCTGTTAATCTTGCCGGTGGTGAATGGCTCATTATGCTTCAGCCATTGTGTCTTCTAAGTACGATGTCATATCTTTGACCTGTTTCGTTGGTCTACAAGGATTACCCATCATTGGAGTGGACATGTTCTTGTGTCGGTCTTACAAGCACGTGATCTACATCTTCTTGAAGGAGTTCTTCTAGAGCCTCCTCTACATGCACACGGTCGCGCATCTTTCGAATCTGAAGAGCCACAATGTAGGAGAGAGCTGCCAGAATCCCGGCTATTGCGCTTGGAGAAGCTCTGATTGACAATGAGATGGAAATACCAATCAATTGGGAAAGGATTGCAATGAAGAAGACCGCTATCATTACACTCCGTACAGAATGAAGCACTTCGTTGGATGCTGCTGCAGGTGCTACAAGTATCGCATAGACTAGTATTGCACCTACTGCCTTGGTTGCTAACGCAATCGCAAGAGCTGAGGTGATCAACATGAGGTAGTGATATGCCCTTGCGTTCAGACCTTGTGCCGTTGAGCCCTCTATGTCAAGGCTCACATACACAAACTCCTTGTTGAACAGAATGGTTACAATCAGGAGAATGAGTGCCGTCCCAGTCAACATTATGATGTCAAGATTGTTGAGCAGGAGGAGGTCGCCCACCAAGTAGCCCCAGATGCTTGGAACCTCAATTGGCGGTATATAGTACATTAGGAACACAGCCAAGCTCGTGGATAGTGCAAACGAAACACCAACGGCTACCTCCATCTTTTCTCCGATACCGGTTTCACCTGCATATCCGGTGACGAGGGCAACAAACACACTGAATATCAGGGCACCAAGCATTGGGTCAAACCACGGTGCGATATTCGACGCTTGCAGGAAAAGCCCGAGGGCGGCGCCACCCAAAGCAGCGTGGGCCACACCGGATGTCATGAAGGAGAGACCTCGAAAAACCAGAAAGCTACCGCTGGTTGAAGCTACGATTGCAATCATTAGCACTCCAACAAGTGCTCTCTGCAGGAAGGGGCTGCTCAGTATAAGCAGAATGACGTCAATCATGGCGATCAACTCCAGAGTCTCTTGTAACACAGTATCTATGTCCTGAGTTCTCTCCCATCTTCGCCGTTGGACCATACACTACTCTCAGGATTTCTGGTTCCATCACATCACATGGTGTGCCGACTCCAACCACGGTGTTCTTCAACATGAGAACATCACGTACAAGTGTATGAATTGGGTTCAGGTCGTGGGTGACCATGATGATGCTGACGTCATTCTCGTGGTGATACTCCCCAAGTGCATCGACTATCAAACCTTGGCTCTCTGCATCGGTCCCTGCCAAAGGCTCATCCAGCATGAGTACAGGACCCTCACCGGCCAGCGCTCGAGCCACCAAAACCCTCTGTCTCTGACCGCCTGAAAGCTCTGGAAACGGCTTGTCCCAATAGTCGTCCATGGCTACCTGGCTCAAGGCACTCTTAGCGATAGTCTTGTCTTTGCTTGACGCTACACGTGGTGGTGCCTTCTTGACAAGTCGCCCCATAAGCACGATATCTTTCACCTTCATTGGCACGTTGAGTTCGATTCTGTCACGTTGAGGTACATATCGGACTAGACGTCTAATCTGAGACTGTTGAGTACTGGAATCGAATCCGAGCAGCTTCATGTTTCCTCGAATGGGCTTCATGAGACCGAGAGTAGTCTTGATGAGGGTGCTCTTTCCGGAGCCGTTCGGTCCGATTATTGCCATGAAAGTGGGAGAGCTCACCTCAAATGTCACATGATGGAGTGCGATTTCGCCGTTTGGATACCTGACGGCCAAATCCTGTGCGCTCATTAAGGATTCTGTTGTCATCACGTCACCTTCTTATCGGGCTTCAGTGTTTCTTCCACCCTACTGCTAGGAGCAGAGCTAGATAAATAGGAATAATAATCTACGCTTGAGTCCAAAGGAGTGTTCATACACTATGGGCAAATTGAGAGATTCTAGGGTGATGGGATGAAAGGAAGCAGGTACGCAATCTTGGTTCTGCTCTGCTCCATCAGCCTCGTCGCGATGGTTCCAATCAAGCCAGCCTTAGCCGCATCGCCGATCAAGGTTGCCGCATCAATCGAGCCACTCGCCGGTCTAGTTGAAGAGGTAGGAGGGATTCATGTCGAAATGTCTGTATTACTGCCTGAGGGAATCGAACCGCATGCTGCAACTCTTCCACCACAGGCAGTGAGTGATGCTGAAGCAGCAGACCTGCTTGTATTGACAGGTCACTTTCCTTGGGAAACAGATCTCGTTTCTCAGGTCAGCACACCCTACATCACAATGGATGACGCATCAGCACTTGAGAACTACGAAGACTACGGCGCAAGACTGTCAGAGATGCCCGGTCAGCACGAGGAGGGCGGAGCTTTCTATGGTGCTCAGCACGACCATGAGGGCAATCCACATGGATGGTGGCTGTTGCCAGTCAACGCAATAGCTATTGCTAATGCGACCCGGGCTGCTCTTGGCACTCTGAACTCAACATTATCTTTGACCTGGCAGAATAACTTCGATGAGTTCGTGAGTAATGTGGATGCGTTTCGTCAGCTGGTGGTAACAACAGACGAAACCTATCAATTCTCTACGATGCATGCCATTGTCGTGTCGCCAGCGGAGGCATACATAGCCGAAACCTTTGGAATCGAGGCTAATGCGGTACTACAAGTAGAGGAAGTCCTTGTGTCCGGTGCAGAATTGGTCGAGATTCAAGATGCAATTAGGAACGGGACTATAGACCTCATTCTTGGGTCTGATGTGGCGCGACTCCAAGCAGGAGGCGAATACGCTGTACAGTTGTCCGAAGACTACAATCTTCCGTTGGTCTGGGGTAGAGCTATCTTCTTCGAGGGCCTATTGGATTACATCGCCGTA
>CAYFTD010000318.1:0-2224 GCA_964345915.1 uncultured archaeon | reverse complement strand
TGAGAATCTGCTTGAGGCAATCAGAGCCGGATTCGAAGGTCACGAGTCTCTTAGACAGCTGCTACTGAACAGAGCTCCAAAGTATGGAAACGATGAGAAGCTTGCAGACGAGTATGCTCGACTTGTTGCATCCATCTACAGCAATGAAGTGGGGAAGCACACGAACGTCAGAGGAGGATCGTTCATTCCTGGGATGTACTCAGTGTCAACACACGTCCCATTCGGGTACTTCACTGGTGCTCTGCCAAGCGGACGTATGCCGACTACATCTCTTAGCAACGGAGCTTCTCCTGCCATAGGAGCCACAAGAAATGGGTTGACTGCGGCGATTCGCTCTGCCACCAAAGTTGATTACACACTCTATCCAAATGGAATTGCATTCACTTTGGCACTTGACCCTGGTTTTGCTCACGGAGAAGAGGGTCTCGAAGCCTTAGTGTCTCTCCTAAGGTCTTATGTCGAACTGGGAGGAATGCAGATCCAATTCAACATGATGGACTCCCAGCGGTTGATTGATGCAAAGAGCAATCCAGAGGCACACAGGAATCTCATTGTGAGAGTGGCAGGATACAGCGCCTATTTTGTGGATCTCTCTGAGGACGTACAAGACGAGATTATCGGGAGATTCATGAAGTCAGGCTGAGTCGTGCCCAAGGCGCCCTAGACATATTCATCGTCTTCGACGTAGGCCGGGATTGTCACCACGAATACAGTCCCTTTTGAATAGTCACCTCGAACTCTATCTTCGACTGTCACGTTGCCTCCGTAGGTCCTCGCCAATGCATATACAACAGAGAGGCCCAGTCCTGAACCTTCCGCCCCTCTCATGAATCGTCGAAAGAGGTCATGCTTGCGCTCGGGTTCTATACCCCTCCCGTAGTCCACGACTCTTGTTTGCCACCAGTTCTCTTCCTCAGTGCTAACCATTTCAATATCGACTTCAATCCTCTTCTGATCGGGAGAGTACATCACTGAATTTTTGAAGAGATTGTAAAACAAGTCCATGAGCAGGCTATTAGCCGAAACATAGCATCTGCCTGTGCTTTTATTGACTGAGAACTCAACGGTCGCATCCGGTTTCTCCATGACAAGCTGTCCAAATGCTTGCTCTACCGATCTGACAAGGTCTATTCGCTCCAGAGATATTTCGTCCTCGGTGTCAACGAAACCCAATCCTCTTACGTTCTTAACCAGCTGATCTGCTCTACGCAGGCAGGACCGTGCATCCTCTAGGGCATCACCTCTTACTTCGCGGGGTATGTCATCAATGTCAAGAAGGCCTAACGCCAACGCTAGAGCTTGATGCAGATTAGAAACGTCGTGAACTAGGATATCACTGTACAACGTTGCCCTACGCCTGGACTCCTCAGCTCGAAACATTTCTTGCAGATAGAGAGCCCCAATTAGGGCCGGACCGATGAGCAGGCCAATCAGCAGAAACACCTCGGCGGCCCACCATCCGGCAACCCAATCATCAAAGTTACCTTTCAAAACGTTAGGAACGATCCAAACAGCTAGGAAGCCAACTGCGAGACCTTCAATGGTTCTCCAACTTCCTCTTTTCCTGGCAAGGAGGAATGTCAAATACGTGAACGCAAACATGGCAACGAAGTTGGTACCAAGAAGCACTACTCTCCCTAATGCACTTCCAACTAGCTCAGGGCTGCCACCTAAGATGATATCTTCTAGAATCAGGCCTCCCACAAGCACCACCATGACGATGGCAAGTCGAGTAGAAATCCAGACCCATGGTCTCTTCATCACCTCATGGGACGGAGGTCGCTCAGTCCAGTAGATGCCCCCAGCCAGAGCCAGAATCGAAACTATGCTCCCTAATATGTACGGTACTACTGACTCTCCTAACACAGCCAATTCCTCACCTCTGCCCAGGACTACGATGTAGCCCTCTATCAGAGCCCACGATGAGAATAGGAGGATCAGGGGATAGTGAACCCAAGCAGGCTTGCGTTGGCTATACTCATAGACTAAGTAGGCCATTATTGCTGATAGAAAAGCTGCTCCGGTATGTGAAATGAAATAGGCCCCTAGTTCAACGGCGAAGAAGTCGGGTACAATGGATACAGTGAAGATGCTCACCATAAAGGGCACAAATGCTAAGAGACTCAGAACTCCCGGAACGCCAAACGATGTTCGGTAGTCCATTCCGAGCGTCATAAGCCGTGGCGTCGCTACAGCCAGAGTGAATGCCAAAAAGGCAACGCCT
>CAYFTD010000317.1:0-2286 GCA_964345915.1 uncultured archaeon | reverse complement strand
TGTCCACCCCCTTCTGGTAGTCCAACCTTCCAACAAAGAGTGCTCGGAACTCGTTCTCGTCCTTGGATAATGCTGGCGCAAACCTCTTCGTGTCCACTCCGTTCAGCACCATGAACACTTGATTGAGTCCCCAACGCCTGTACTGAAGATAGTCATCTTCGTTGAGCACATGAAACGCGTTGAAGGCACGTAGTGTATTGCGAGTGATGAGTCGGATGTACAGATTATGCATCAATGAATGTTGAAATATAGATGCGTGCTGGGCGCTAATCACCTTTGTATCGTATGCCAGAATCTGTGCGAGTTGCATGGCCACATCTTGAAGGGCATAGGCGTTCATGAAGTAGGTCACATCACAACCTGCCATCTTCTTCGACAGTTGCTTCAGTGACCCGGGCGTGAGAACCGGTAGATTGACTCCATGGAAGAACCGCCACGAGCTAATTTCATTGTACTCGATTCCTGCACTCAATAGCTTATCAACAAACAAGGTCGTTGCAGTAGGTCTGTAGCTCCTAACAATGAAGTCGGTTGCGACAACTGAAGGATGGATTCCTCGCGCTTTCAGGCGGGGGGCAACCTCGGCAAGCCAGCGATCCCCCCCCGCACCCATTCTGAGACTAAGAGGGCTGTACATCAATAGACTGATGTCTGGGTCGTTCACTGTTTCTCATCCCACAGGAAGAAACCGATGCTCAGGACTTCTTGTCGAGATTCTCTCCAATTCACGCTCAACGATTTCACCAACTTATGAGGGTTTCCAAGAGCCTGCGCCTCTAGTCACTGCTTGGTTCTCGCATGTATGCGTGTTGAAGCCATTCTACAAAGCCGTGAAACATGTTGGGCAGTACTGCCTTTGCCATTCGGAAGTCAAGAGCTGTCACTTCTCGGAACACAAACAGTAGTGCAAGGTACAACACAGCAAACACCAAGATCCATGCCACTAGCTCGAGAACTCCAATAGGAGCGACGAATCCAACAACCAAGCCCGGGATGATTGATGCGGCGCCTATCTTGACCACAGATGGGACTATTGACCCGAAACCTCTGACTCCGCGTTGTCGTAGACGACCCCAGGATACCAGAAACAGCAGAACCACGTACATTGAACGAATGATCGCGGAGCCAAGCAAGCCAAACCATAGGGTGAGATACCAGCATCCTACGACCTCGAAGACGATTACTCCCAGACCTGCAACTATGAAGAATTGGGCCTCTCCCATTGAACGGAGAACAGAATGAATAGAGTAGACGACGCCCCAGAGAGCATACGACGTAACAAGAATCGAGAAGGAAACAGCTGCATTCGTGAATGTCGCGTATGGAGTCCCGAACAGAACCTCAAGCAGTGGATAGGAGTTAATCGCTACAATCATTGCAATAGGCAGGAGTAGAATCAGGATGTAACGCACCATCTCGACAACTATAGCTCCCATTGCGATTCCCTGTTCCTCCTCATCCGGGAGATTCAAGCGAATTCTGGTCAGTAGTGGATAGACCGCTCCAGCTATAGTCAGGGAAACAAGGCTCATCATATACAGGACTCTGAGAAACACGTCGAATACTCCTAAAGTAGGCAAATCGGTCAGATTCAGGAGTATCAACCTGTCCGTGTTCTGAATTGTGACATCTATTGTCTGAAAGGCAAGACTAGGTAGAGCAAACGCCAGAATTGTCCTCATGTTCACTGCTACAGGAGAAAGTATCAGTCCGCGTGTCGCGACCATACCAAACACAATCACCGCCACAACCTCTCCGACTAACCACCCAATCATCACACCGGCCACTCCCATCCCTGCCAAGACAAGCCCCACAGTGGCGGACAGCCTGGCGACATCAAAAACGATTCGGCCCATGGTAAGACTCCTTACCGAGTACCTTGCAAGCAAGAACGAATCAAGGAAAGTTTCCAAGGCTGAGAAAGGAGCAATCACAAGAACGAGTTGAATTAGGTTCTGGGAGACCCCACTTGCGCCAGAGAGAAATGGTGATAAAAGGAAGACGAAAGCTGCCAACGCGGATGAGGACGCGAGGATTATGTATACCGATCTCCTCAGGAAGCCCTTTACTCTGCCAAGACTGCGTTTTGCCTCTTCCTCTGGGACCACCAATGGAGCTGCATGGTTTAGACCTAGTGCCCCTAGGAACTGCATGAACCCGTATATGACTCCCAGGAATGCAATTTGGCCTATCTCGTCCTGAAGAAGGAGACGAGTCAGAACAGCAAGGTTGATGATTCTTAGAAACCCAGAAACTGCAGCTTGGCCAACAAAGGCAGATGTTCCT
>CAYFTD010000316.1:0-1978 GCA_964345915.1 uncultured archaeon | reverse complement strand
AGCTGCGGGAGTCACCAGGTCCGAAATCCGCATGAGTCCACAATGTCTGAGTCCCTAAAAAACGGTTCTTGGTTTGTTATCGATTTCTGAGTGTATCATCTTGCTTCCTACGTTATTCCGCGCTGGTCCCCTCGAATTCGGCGTCGTAGAGTTAGTCTGACTTCGTCGAGTTTCCTTCGTGCTCTACTTCTCTTGGGCCAGAATTCTTTGATTTCCTCAAAGCCGTGAACATCCCAGTAGAGGGGGCAGGCTCCTGTACAATACTCGAAGTACTTGCATGGTCTGCAGCCCTCAGGTGCGAAGTCCTTCGCTCGCCAGAACCTCGATGCTCTGTTGTACCATACCTTCTCAAAACCATCTTCCAAGAGATTCCCTACAGGCACGCTGAAACTTGAGCAGGGCAGGACTCCTCCTTCTGCATCCACAGATAATAGACCATCACAACAGGCACACGACTTTGCGCCGAGCCCGTGTGCGATGGGGTTAAACAGACAGACGGGTGTTGGGGCATACCACACAAATTGGATTGCCTTCTTGTTAGCCCTCTTCTTGACCTGCTTCACAATGTCGCCTATCTCTGAGTAAGTGATCTGCAGCTCATCCCTAAGCTTTGCAGCTGTCCCTGTGTATATCACCATGTTCATGCTGAAGTAACTGAGCTGAAGCTTGTCAGCAATGAAGTCCACAAGTTCTTCAATATGCTCTCTGTTCGGTCGGCAGATTGTAGTGTTGCAATGAGTGTAGATGTCAGTATCTCTTAGATTCATGATGCCCTGGACTGTCTGTTCAAATGCCCCAGGAATACCGACTATGGAGTCATGGACATCCGGAGCAGGACCCTCAATCGACACCTGAGCACTGTTTAGCCCTGCATCAACGAGTCCTTGGACATACTCTTTCTCAACACACTTTCGACCGTTTGTGATAAGATTCACTCGAAGACCTCTCTTTCGAGCGTGGGCAATCAGTTCAAACAAGTCCTTCCGGAGGGTCGGCTCTCCTCCAGTAAACGATAGGCTCGGAACATGAGCATCATCAACAATGATGTCGATGACTCGCATGACCTCTTCAGTTGTCATTTCGCCAGATTCTCGATATGGTGCGTAGGCATAGCAGAACCGACATTGGTTGTTGCATCGATATGAAACGGCAATTTCACTCAGCACAGGATACTTGATTTCTCCTGTACCAAACGGAACGATCTTTGCCGTCTTGTATGAGTAGATGTTCAGATTGCCCATCGTCATGTTCCGAAGGTCGTCAACGAACGCTGCGAGATCATTCACCACAACTTGTTCATTGGCACCGAAGTCGTCCACGAAGTGTCTTACCACATCTGCAGGAGAGGAACCATCTAGAAGCATTGTTAGCATTCTTACTCCAGTTTCATTGAGATGCATGACCTTGTTGGGTCTAAGAATGAGCAAGTTATCTTCGGGGCGCACGAAGAAGAACTCCTTCACGTCATCAATGAAAGCGCCTACCCAACTGAGTTCCTCAATACTGTAATCATAGTGTGGATGTGGCATTGCTCTCGCTATCATCGATTCTGCAATCTTAAGGGTTCGCGTATAGCTCGACAGTCTAGGTGAGCTGAAAGGCTTATCTACATCAAAGTTCGAATAGGCCCAGTGCACCATCAAGGAGTGTAATGAATGAGTTCTAGCGAAATCACGCTGCCATATGGAACGATAAGCAAGAAGAAGCTAATCATGCACTTCAGCGCGTTCGATATCGACCTTCCAGTAATTGCAGCCGGAATCAGGGAGCGAATGGATGTTCTGCGGGAACTCGACGTCGCCTTCGCAGGATTTGGAACTGAGGTTCCAGAGGACATGACTGAGCAAACACCAGCCACTGTGAAGTGCTTCTTCGAGTACCTCGGAAAGCAAGCTGACGCTTCTGTGATACTGAAGAGAGTCTACCATCTCGTTTGGGGTGGTATGATTCAGGAGTTCCCAGACTTTGAGGAATGGGC
>CAYFTD010000315.1:0-5148 GCA_964345915.1 uncultured archaeon | reverse complement strand
TGCACACGTTCCTATCAGAGAAAGTCGACAGCATAATAATTAATGGCGTGCGGATTGTTTCTTCAGGAAGAAAGGTTCCTCGTTTTATCGGCGTATCAGGCATGTAGGCAAGACTTGTGAGAATCTACAGAGAGCTGAGGAGGTCCCTATATCCAATGAATCTATACCCAAGCCGGTCCTTCATTTCTTCGACTAGATCTAAGGCCTGAGTTTCGTCATAATCACGGGGATGCACTGCAAGCTGCACAGGACCGCCAAGCTCAATTTCCAAGAGAGAACTGGCGAAAGAGGTTCCCTTCACTCCTTGACTCACCAGGATGTCCGTGGTCCTCAGTATCTGAGAGTCTAGGAACGAGTGAATCCTGTTTCCAATGACACAGTAGTTCAATCCTGCCTTTCTCACTGCCTTGGCGACCCTTTTTGGAGCCTGCCAGAGTGGAGGGACAAAACCGTATGGTTCCTGACCAAGAGTATCGGCAATAGTGCGAGCACCTGACCTAATCCGAGTGTCTACGCGCTTGGAGTCCATTCTTGCGAACTCATCCAATGAGCCAGACTTTGTAGAGTGGCTATACCCGTGCAGAGAGATCTCAAGGTCGAGCGATTGAAGATACTCAGAGAAGATGGGAAATCGTTCGAAGCTGTTAGACCTTTTTAGAGCATACATCGGAACCACAAGTAGAGTGAAGCTTGAAACACCCAAGTCAGCAAGTCGGTCACACGACGCGACAACGTCATCTTCGAAAGCGGGACTCACATCATGCAGAGAGATGATGGCAGTATGGTCTTTCACATTTGCAACTGGGATCTTCGCTTTATCGGATGGTGGCATTTCGAGGACCTTTAGTTCCCACGAGTCCATTGCTTGTATGCGAGGTCCATGTCCTTCTCAGTTATCGTCTTTCGGCCGGCATGTTCAGTCAGTTCATATGCCCTTTTTGCGAGGTTCTCGCCAATCTCCTCAAGGATCTGCGCCAGTCTTTCTGCGCCCTTGTCACTCACACGTCCGGCTCCGGCCTTTCTTATCAACCGATCAACTGGTGCAACAGGAATGATTCTGTCCTTCTTTGACCTCGGCAAGGGTGGTCTCTCCTCTTCGTCGTCAGACTGTATTCGCACCGTATTTAAAATCTCTCACATCGCTCAATGAATTCTTTGGAGGCTTCATAGGGCCGCTCTGCCTCAATTAGGACCTCTAGAGAGAGAGGATAATCCGTCCTCAGCCTGTACGAAGAGTCACGATGCGCGCGCTTTCCACCTGCTGCACTAATACGCCCAGACCCATCCTCTGTTCTGCGGCAATGACCTCGTCTGGCTGTACCCTCGTCACGGGATGCTCTGGAGCGAGTGAACAACATGAGAGGCCTTCATGTGCAAACTCGTAGGTCCCAATCTTCTGCGCCAGCGCCTCAATCTCCATCTTGTCATCTCCTGCACAGGGTCTAAGAACCGGAAAGTCACATACGGCTGTGTTGATGGCACGGAGGTTCCTCGTGGTCTGTGAGGCTTGCTCTCCTATGATCTCCCCTGTGACAATGGCATCGGCATCCTCTCTAATTGCTATCTCTCTGGCCATTCGAAGCATGTTTCTCTTGCAGAAAATGCATGTCATCTTTGGAGGGCCGTGCTCAATAGCCTCCTTTAGGTCGGCGCCATGAGGTACAATGTAGAGCTTGACATGATAGTTGTGGATGAAGTCTGCCAAGAGTTGTGCTTGCTTGGTTACAAGCTCACTACAATCGTCACTTGCATAAGGAGTGTTATCGAAATTGACAAAGACAGGGATACAACCTCGTTTCATCACCCTGTAGGCCGCAATAGGTGAATCGAGGCCGCTTGACAGGGCACATACTACCTTCCCTTGCGAGCCTGTGGGCATTCCACCCACTCCATCAATAGTGTCAGTGAAGAGGTAAGCGCTGTCGTCCCGCACCTCCACGTAGATGGATTGCTCAGGCGACGTCAGGTCCACTCTTAGTTTCAAGTCAGGCAGACCTGTCAGGATTTGTGCACCAAGTTTCTCTCTAACATCCTGACTCGAGAATTCATGAGTGCCAACTCGCCTTGCGCCAACAGCAAAAGAGCGGCCCTTCTCGAATGAGTTGCGCGCCATGGCTTGACCCGTTTTGAGTATAGTATCAAGCTGAGCAGGTATGACTACGACTGGAGATGCCGACACGATTCCGAATACACGAGATGCGACTCTGGCGGCGTTGTCAACATCTTTGGACTCAACGAAGATTCGTCCATACTCCTTTCTAACCTTAGAGAACTTGACCTGTTTCTCTCTGAGGGCTGAACGAATGTGTTTAGTCAGCAGGTCCGTCATCCTGCGGCGCGTCTGCTTGGACTTGATACCAATCTCGCCGTATCGCAGGAGAACCGCTGAGTATTCGGGTTCCATTTCTGCTACCACCGGGCAGCATCTCGTGGTTGGCAAGTGCAATAAGGCTTCTGAAACGGCCTCTGATTGGGTGAACGCCCTTGCTAGAATCAGACAGCAAGAGAAATTGCACCATTTAGACCGTTCACACGGAGCATCTGTGACTTCGCACCAGCTGCCACCTTGACATAGTAGGTCGGCAGATAGAACCCATCTAGCTGTTTGAACTTCAGAACATGCTCAACGACTCGCTTCGCACCAGATGGCTTTTGCTTTGCCAGCTTCACGACTGCTCTGACTACCTTCTCAACCGAGTTGAACTTCCCCGGAGCGACCTTGTTCTTTCTCACCCATGCAGGGGTGGCTTTCTTCTTGCCTGCACGTCTTAACAGCTTCTCCACGGCGTGAGCTGGGCCTCCTGTCCGACCATCAACAGTCATTCCGTCAGTCCGTGCAATCTCAAACAGCTCGACCACGTCGAATCGGAGTGCTTTCCCCGGTATCGATTTGCCCCTTCTCGGAGGGACTACCTCTCTGCCAATCAAAGCACCTGAAACCTGATCGTTTACACTAAGTTCCTCTTTTCGGAGCCGCAAGAACTTCAAGTTCAGTAGTGCATCGTACGTGCAGTAGAAATCATACTTCAAAGCTGGCTTACTCACTTTGACCGCGCTCGTCGAGACCCCCAAGATCTCCGCACCGTCTTTGGTGGCTGTCTTCCTGGCCTTCTCGGGCTTCACCTTCGCCGCAAAGTAGTATTGTTTCTTCTTCTTACTGTCAATCTTCATCTTGGCGTGGGCACCGGTTGTCTTGAACATCGATGCTGAGAGCCTAGACTTCGCAGACCTCTTCTTCTTCTTTGCCAAACCTGACACCCAGTAGAGTCTTTACTACCAGCTATTTGTTCTCTTTGGCCGCAAGACATTGCGGTCACTTATGCCCAAAGGCCACTCTAACAGGGTCTCCAACATCGTACACCCGGGCAAAGCCGACACGCTCAAACTGTAAGAATGTCCCCTGCTCGATGGTTCGAATGCCAGGCTCCCCAAATCCAGACACTACTTCGCCGTCAACCAGAGTCACTTCCACCGGGACTGCGTTCTCCTTCGGCACCCAATGGATAATGGAGCCCCCGGCCTCCCTCACACTGTCAACTTCGACGCTGTGAAACGTTGCACTTGGTTTCTTCGCTTTCTTGAGCTTGAAGTTCGCCAAGTCCTTCAGTCTGAACAATTCTCCATCAGATAGACGTTCTAGGTCCTTCTCGGCGATTCAGATTGGGACAGGCGCATCGGCGTCAGTCGGGCGCCCCAGATTGATGTGACGTACTCCCCTATCAGGAAAGTCGGGATGAACTGGGGCTTCAGCCTCAACAATCTCTGGTGGAAGTCCAGTGAGAGCAACCCAAGCGGGTAGTTCTACGAAGAACAATCTTGGAGCTTCTGCATCGCGAATCTTCCTGTTCTCAGAATACACACTCTTCATGGATATCGAGATGTCCACAATACTCAGGCCAAGGTCCAGCATCGCCTTCCGCACAGCATCAGGATGAATACCTCGTTTTGCGAGCGACTGCATGCTCCATGTTCGTGGATCATCCCAACCTGTGTAGACGCCATCAAGGACTTCCTTACGGGACTTGCTTTTGCTCAACTTGGCGTCTTCGAACTTCAAGCGACCGTAGTAGATGAGCTCAGGATGTTGCCATCCGTAGATGTTCCAGATATGCTGCTCAATCTTACCTTCCTTTACGAGGTCTTTGCCTCTGATGATATGAGTAATACCTAGCTCGTGATCGTCGATTCCCCAGGAATACTCCAGTAGTGGCCATACTCTGTACTTCGTTCCTACTCGAGGATGTTCAGCTTCAGAAATCCTGAGAATCACATGGTCCCTCATAGCGGGGTCGGGATCAGTCATTCCCGTTCGAAGGCGAACAGCGGCACCCCTCTCAGGATACGTACCATCCAGCATCTTCTCCCATCGAGCCAGATTGTCTTCAGCAGTGAGAATACTACAGTGACATGCCTTCCCCGTGGCCTTATGCTTAGTCCTCCAGACTTCAGCGTCACAGTCGCATACATAGGCCTCGTTTCTCTTGATCAAGTCGACGGCGTATTCGTAGAACAACTCCAGGCGGTCTGACTTGTAGACAGTCTTGTGCCACTCCACCTGAAGGTATTCAAGATCTTTGGGAATTAAGTCGAAAGCATCAGTTTCCACGGCTTTCTCAGCAGAACCAATTGTGTCATCAAAGACGAGAATCAGCTCACCTTTGTACCTCTTCACATAGTAGTCATTCAGTACTACCATCCTGGCGTTTCCCATGTGGAGTGGGCCCGAAGGGAAGGGAGCAAGCCTCATCACAACTTTGGGCCATTTGTCCACATTGTTGAGACTAGGTAGTTCTTTTGGTCCTTCGACTTCTTCTGGACCAGTCATCGACATCTCTGGAGCAAGCTGCATGAGTTCTTCGCGTTGGGCATCGAGGGTCATGTTCCCTATTTCCACGACCAGTCGCTCAACAATCTCTTTGACCTCCTGAGCGCGAGACCTTAGCTCTGCATGCCTGCCCATTACTGCACTCATGACAGACTTGACAGTTGCCTTTCCGCCGTATTTCACAGCGTTGTCAAGCACATGCTTTCGTATCTCAAGCTCAAACTCAGCCAAAGTGAACAACTCAGGAACAAATCAACGTGACATTCATTTAAAACCCTAGGCCCTAGAGACATGCTTATTTGGCATAAGCGCGCGTCCGTATA
>CAYFTD010000314.1:0-3937 GCA_964345915.1 uncultured archaeon | reverse complement strand
ATTTACAGTTTGAGGGGCCTTGGTATGTCGAGCTGACCAAAGGTAGATTTGGGATAGACTACGTGATTAGATCCCTCATCCACGACGAAGCATCCCAAAGCCGATAAGTCATAAGCGCTTATTCTATACTATATACCACCACGAGTTGACACAGTAATGGTCCTGGAGCTATTAGTCGTACTGGTCATAGTTGTATTCGCAGTAGCTCTTCCGTACATCTTCCCCACACTTATGATTCAGGGAGTGGGCTTCGCGCTAAGCACCCGTCCTGGAGACCATGAAGGTTGGACCTACTATGGTGAGCTCCTGGCAAAGGCAGGTCAGTACGACCGTGCGGTCTTTGCATTGAGAAGGGCGGTTCTACTCCGTCCAGACTATTCGGAGGCTTGGCAGAAGCTTGGTGATGTGTATACAATCCTCGGAGATTCAGAACATGCTATGGAGGCGTACGGCCTAGCCATCGATAGCGAAGAGTTCTCAACTGACTTGTGACACACCTTGCATCATGGCCGTGGCATCCTTCGTAGGGCGCGGCGCTCTTTCTCGCTCATCTCGAGCCCAGTAACGTCCCTTCTTCCTACTGCTCGCAGACGGACTAGTGCATGAGGATAGGGATCCAGGTACTCCTCCTCGACGCCTCTGCGCACCGACGGGTCTATGTCATTTAGTCTATCGAAGATTGCTCTCTTCTCCTTATCTGAAGTGAATCTCGGATCGACGACCACTGCGACATGGAAGGATGTCCCTGCATCCCACAGTCGCTCAGCGGCCTTGAAGGGGAGGTCCAGAAATTCCGATGAACAGCCCGTCTTCTCAGTGAACTTGTCGGGCAGACCTCCCCGAATCGATAGACGTACGTGCCCGACACTATCTCCGTTTCTGGAGGCATATTCGGCGAGGCGAGTAGCCAATCCATCCTCTATGGCTAGGACAACACCGTTCGTTTCAATCACAAAAAGGTCAAAGGCATCAGCATCTCGATGAACGAGTTCGAGTATTTCACACAAATGGTCAGGACAAAGCGTGGGCTCTGCCCCGCTCACCCTAGCACGTCTGAAACCCCTCTCTGTCATTATGTTCCGAAGCCGGGAATATACGTCAACCGGAGAGTAGAACTCTCCGTATTGCTCTGGCCAGTCACGACTCCAATCAACCCAACAGAAGATGCATCTGTAGTTGCATCCTACTGAGTAAGCCGTAGCAATTCCTCCATAGACACCGACGGCGTAGAACTCCGTATACTTCCGATGTGGAACTCCATCTACGACCTTACACACTGTACTGCGAGTGGCCTCCGTTAGCCCGACTGGGTCAAACGGGAATGGAGGCAGGAACTGACCGTCCGGGCCGCGTTCTGCATAACGGACAGGCCTGTCATCCATGTCTGGCATCGCAGATATCCCACCCTCTAGTCAGCGCTTCTGCTTCCCCTTCTTCTTGCGCCCCTCAAAACGATCTGAGAACGATCGAGTTGCCCTTTCGCGCTCCTTCTCAGCCCTGGCGGCCTTCTTCTGTCTCGAGCAGTTTATTCTAGCGGCTCTGCCCAAGCTCGTGACACGCTCAGCTTCCTTCTTATCGCCCCTCTTCTTGTAGAGTTTCCGTGCGCGCTCCCAAGTTTCAGAGGCCGAACAGAAGTCCTCAAGTCGAGCAAAGTTCGTCGCTTGGGCGTCGAATAGGTCAGGGTCGTCCTTTACAATCGATGTAAGTCGGTCCCAAGCTTTGCGAGCTTCGGCCCAGTCCTCCAGCTCCATCGATGTGAACCCAAGGTTTCGTAGTGCGGAGATGTGTTTCTTGTCACGGACAAGTGCACGTTGAAAGTGCTTCACTGCTTCTCTGAGCCGCCCTGACTTGTACTCTACCATTCCCATGGTGTTCACGATGGACGCGTCGGCTGGATCAATCTCGTAGGCCTTCTTCAGCGCCTTCATCGCTGATTTGTGCCTCTCAGCGCGAATGTTAACGTCTGCAAGAACACGCCAGGCTTCAATGTCCTCAGGAGCGATTTTGGATGCTCTCTCTGCCGATTTGACTGCATCCTTCCGTTTCTTTAACATCGCGAAACCAATGGCCTGATGTATCAGGGCTGGAACAAGGTCAGGTTCTATTGAGAGTGCGCGTGAGTAGCTATTGACGCCAGCTTTGAAACGTCCCAACTCTAACTGGATGTCACCCATTCGTACCCAGACTGCTGGCTCATCGCCTTGGGATCTACTGATTTCCCTGAAGCACTCAAGCTCTTCTTCAGAGCGGCCGAGGACGTGGAGCGCTCTTGCCTTGTCATGAAGGATTTCAGTGTCGTCAGGAGACAGATTCAAAGCTCTATCGAAAGCCTTCAACGCCTTGTTTGCCTTCTCAGGTCCAAGCGCTAGCAGCACCCGGCCACGATTCGTGTATGCTTCAGCCATCTCCGAGTCTAGCCTTATTGCTTGGTCAAAGCTTCGTAATGCGGCACCGAAGTCCTCTATCCTGGCAAGGAGGACTCCCTTGACATTCCATGCGGTGGCGTCGTCTGGATTGGCCTCAAGATGTTTCTCCACTTCTTTGAGAGCATCTTCAGCCGAGGCCATCTGAATCAAGACTCATCCGAAGACCTTGTTGAAAAAGGTTGAGCCGGCAGACTCCTATCCGTCACATATAGATACAGGCTAGCAACGGATAACCTGACACGGCGGAATCCCTGATGATTGATGGAGTGAAAGCAGCAATCTTCGACATAGGAAGCACACTCTACAGAACAACACGTAACATGGGTGACGTCCATAGGGATTTTCTCATTGAGATGGGATTGAACAAGTTCGCTGAAATCCCGGACCCACAGCTAGAGGGAGCACAATCACGCGGTCCTGATGCATGGCTTAATAGCCGCATGCTTCAGAACAATGTGGATGTGTACTGGGAACCAACAAGGCAAGAGTGGGTCGAATATGATCGTCGACTCCTAGAGGCGATTGGCGTCCAAGGACCTCTTGAGGACCTTGCTGAGGAGTACCAGCAGAAATGGGACAGATATCTAAGCGATTCAAGATACGTGCTTCTGGATGAATGCAAAGAAACCTTGGAAGAACTACGAAGAAGAGGATATAAGCTGGCCATTGCATCAAACCGGTTTGGAGACCCCAGACCATTCCTTAAACGCGACTCGATACTCTCCCTCCTTGACTCCGTTGAGTATACGGCCGTTCCAGGCTACAAGAAGCCTTCGCCATTCATGCTTCTGAAAGTAGCAGACGACCTTGGAATCAATCCTCGAAGGTGCGTGTACGTGGGCAACTATGTGCGATATGATGTTGAGGCTGCGATTCGAGCCGAGATGAAACCAATCCTGATTACATGGTGCAATCCGGAGGAAAAGGACAAGGCACCTCCTGATACGTTGATAATTGACCACATCCGAGAACTGCTTGATCTCTTGAAGTAACGCGATATCGAAGACCACAATGCTAATGGGTTTCTAGGTGAGCAGATTTCTGTCTATGAAGTTCAGGCTGTTTGGCATTCTCTTGTCAGTCACGATCTTGGTTTCTACCATCAACGCTGTGCCTATCTGCGCCCAGACGAACCATAGTCTTCAGTGGGGCGTAGATGTTGGCTATGAGGCCAGATACGTTCTTCAAAGAAAGGTGTTGGATCCCTCATTCGGGTCCTACCTAACAGACTATGCTCCCTTCATAGCCGGTTTGGATGTAGGACAAAGTCTGATAGCACGCGTAACTTATCTAGATCCCATCCCTGCCATGATCAACGAGTCGTCTCAGATGCCGCGTTCCAACTGCACCCTCATACGAATGAATGATTCAGAAGTGATCATGGAGGACATGTTCATGCTCGTTGTGCCCGTTGGCGACTGGAGTTTCACTTCGGAGATGAGCAACTTTAGCTTCTTTGAGGGCGCGTCCATTGTGGAAACAGATGATGAGTGGGGTACTGTGATTGATAC
>CAYFTD010000313.1:0-3282 GCA_964345915.1 uncultured archaeon | reverse complement strand
CAAGTATAATCTACTTGACTTAAGTATATAACCCCTCGCATCGACGCATTGAAACCTTACTGCACAAAGTTACGCGTCAAACCTGTGTGATTGCTCAGCTGGTCGTTCTCATTCCGTGTCGAACTGAGCCATTCTGACTCTTTCTGTGTGACTTCTGAAAGATGAATAGATAAACCGACCAAATAGGCGCTCAACTATCCTCGGGGGCAATCCCTCTTCCTTTCTACGTCTGTCTAACATCTCGTACACATCATCAAAGGACGCCAGTGTTCCGAGGTCTTCCACTATCCAGTGCTTCAGCAAAACCAGATTTGAATCCCCGTCCCACTCAATGGTTGGAATCTGTTGCCTCTCAAGATCACCGTGGCCGAGCAGTGCCTGATACAGTCTCTTATCGAAGAGACCTTCACATGCCACCCATCTTCCGAAGATATAGGCCTCGGGCCAGAAGTGAGAAACAACTGGCGGCATTCGCGTAAGCAACCAGTTCGGTATGACACCCTTCAGAGCTTCACTTCTACATCTTGAAACATGAAACCTAGCAGGTATTCCTGAGGCACGAAGAAGTGCTACGTGTAAGTTTGTCTTGGTGCCGCATTCCCCTGCCCTACTCTTTAGAGTCTGTGACGCTCTTGTTCTAGAGTCACTAATACCGAATACAATCTCGTCTCTCACGAAGCGGAATATCTTCAAGGCAGCCTCTTCTGGGGAAACTGATCCCCTTGTGATGTCTTCTGCCACTCTTATTACTTCTTGATTGTCCCAGTCACATAGTTCCGTACATTCCAAGTAACGGTCAAGTCCTTCTTCTTCATAGTTCCCGGTCGTCATTGATACATTCTCAACATGACTTAGTTCTCAACTAATATAAGAAAGAGCGAACAGAAGCTCGTATTGTACGACAAAAGGGGTACACTTCTGACTTTGACGCGTCAAGAAGGAGAGGAGCAACATGGATGATAAGTTCCTGAACGAGATCATGGGAGTTCTCAGGTCCCGAACAAGGCGGCAGGTCTTGGAGCTGCTTCTGCACAATGTTCACGGGCTGAGGTTCAGTGAGATTGCAAGGACTCTAGGCATCTACCCATCGACACTGGAGAAGCATCTGGCGAGCCTGGTCAAGAGTGGCACAATAGCCCATCATGATCGGCTATATCTGCCAACACTAAACTCGGGCCGCATCTGGCACTCACTCGATGGCTTTCTCAGTATGACACAAGAACCGTACCTAATGACACACACACTTCCTCTTGAGGATGAGATACTTCAACTTGAGTTCAGACCCCTGTCCTTCGAGGTCATACCCGACCTCATCTCTATCATCAATAGAATTCGGGATGACTTTGAAGAGCCTCAGACACTAATACAGGCCGGGGGACAACTGAATTACCAAATAGGAAGAAGTGTCTACGGTTCTGGCATGCTCAGTCACAAGAAGACAAAGGTCGAAATCGTCCTCACAACCCAACTGATCAATGAGATACGAGAACGAGGAGAGGAAAGCCTATTCCTGAGCCAGTTCGACGAAAAGAAGACTCAGCTATACTCAATCAAGGAATGCAGCCTCGGACTGGGAGTTTCCGATTTTTCTGGATTTCTGTTCCTTCCAGGGCTTGATCGGGAAATCGATTTTCATCAATGTCTGTACACGCAGAGTCGCGAAGGGGTGGCTTGGCTCAAGAAGATATTCGGACACTTGAAGACACAGGCTCAGGTCTTCAATCCTTAGAGAGAACCCAACATGCCTTATGAGAAGGTGCCATCAGGAGCCGGAATGATTGTAGAGTCCAGAGCAGTACGACTGTTGCCCTTCGCGCTCGTCACGAAATCAAAGAGATATATACAGCGTAGTCGACCGTAATCAATACAATGATGCGCTCGAAATTCGTGATGGCAGGAATCGTAGGTCCAGCAATCTACGCGGTAGTCTTAGTCAGCTTAGGGTTACTTGAGCCGGGGTATGATCCCATCAGTCAGTCCATGAGCGAACTAGGTGCGGTCGATGCACCATATGCCATAGTGATGAACACACTCGGCTTCCCTTTGCTTGGTGTCTTCTTCATGATCTTTGCAGTGGGCGTGAATAGAGGCATCTCAGGAGGAGAGGGCACGCGGATTGGTCCTTTCCTGATGATCATCTCGGGAGTGTTTCTGATTCTGACTGGAGTATTCCCCTGTGATTCGGGCTGTGTAGACGTGACGGTCATCGGGGGTCTCCACAGTCTTTTCGCAACACTGGCTGCGTTGACGATGATTCCGGTTCCGCTCGCGATTGTCCCGCGAGTCTATGGAGATGCTTCCTGGCGTAGTTATGTCTGGTTTTGCTGGTTCACAACAATCGTCACGAGCATAGTGTCTGTCTTCTACATGTTCGAGAGTCTAGAAGCATTTACGGGCTTGCTCCAACGTTTGGCAGTGGCCTTTCCCTTGGTCTGGGCGGAGGTCACGGCCTTCAAGATTCTTCGAGGCTCATAGATGGGCATAGCAGGTCAGCAGACGTTCGCACCTAGACGAAGAATGCTAAAATTGACGAATGTTCACCGTCTCAGTGAGGTTAACACTTGCGTTTTGATCCTCCAAGAGAAGGCCTACAACCGGGTGAGAGCATTGTTTGGACAAGAAGAGCCGGAATGAGCGGTAGGATCATTGTTTCCGGATTTCTGTTCTTTATGATTTCGCCTGTTCTCCTTGTCTGGTCGTATGATCTCTACGGATGGAGTTTCGTCGGCGCCCTCTTCTTTCTGCTTTTCATTCTCTTTGTGAGCATAGTGATAGCGGCCGTACGTGAGAGAAGAATCAGGTATTATCTGACGACTGATAGAATTGTCAGGACTCGAGGGGACGTTCTAATGAAAGAGGTTCCACTGGAGCACTTTTCTGGACGGCCACTTGAACAGTTCATAGAGTCCAAGGTGACGCATCACGTCAACGAGGGCCCAATCTACACGATAAGAGTGTATGATCCGAAGTCTGATGAGGTCTTTGAACTGAAGAACCTTGATGAGACTTCTACGAGGGCATTTCATCGAATTGGTCAGACTGTTGAGTGCGAGTATTGCGGTTATAACAATACATCTGTAAGCATGCGATGCAAGAACTGCGCAGCGATACTATAGCCATCCCGTTCATCACGGAATCCGTCCTGGGAACTAGGTCCAACTATTCTCCCGGCTTCTCGTTTCTCGATGAACGTTCGACAACCTGCTGAATTCGCCTCTTCCTAGTGTTCTCCCTCTTTGCGTCGAGGACCCAGTGCACATACCTGAACTGTTGTGAGTTAGA
>CAYFTD010000312.1:0-3565 GCA_964345915.1 uncultured archaeon | reverse complement strand
TCGGGATGAAGATCGGATACCACACTTGGTCCTTCGAAAGCCTCCCTCTAGAGAAAGCGTTGAAGCATATAGGAGACGCGGGCTTCGAAGAAGTGGAGATCACCGCCGATAAACGCCATTTAGATCCTAGGATTTATCCGCGTCAGAAGCTCCCGCAACTGAGGAGCCTCTTGAGAAGCCTCTCCCTTAACCCGAACTCTGTACATGCACCGATAGATGGCGCTGACCTCTCCGCGTCAAACCTTGAAGAGAGGAGGCGAGCCGTTGGGCTTTTGGTGGATGCGCTGGAGTACTGTAGGGCCATAGGTTGTCCGATCGTTGTTGTTCATCCTGATCACTCCAATAGTCTCTCTCTGGGTGCCGAGGCAATGAAGAGGAACTCCTTAGAAGCCTTGAAGAAAATAGTCATTGAGGCTGAGAATCTTGGTGTCAAGATCGCCTTGGAGAATATGATAGAAAAGGAGGAGCGAAGGTTCGGGAGCAGAGTAGCTGACCTCATGGAGATGATTAGGCACATCGGATCTTCACAGTTGGGAATCTGCATTGACGTTGGTCACACCAATCTTATGCTGAAACGGGACTTGAGAATTGAGCAAGAGATAATCCAGGCTGGAGACCGCTTATTGACTCTGCATATTCACGACAACGACGGGAAGATGGACTGGCATTGGCCACCTGGGGATGGGAACATAAACTGGCGCCAAGTTATCGGGGGACTTAGAGAGGTGAACTACCGAGGGGTCTTCATGATGGAAGTTCATGAAATAGGAGACCCAGATGATCTGGCAAGGAGTAGCCTGCAGAAGACGAGAGAGACACTCAACGCCCATTGACCGAAGATTCCATACCCAAGTTCGTTTCTGTCATCTGCCACCTGCACCAAGTCTATAATCGAGGAAACCGCTAAAAACAGCCTTGACACAATTCTCACTAGTGAACAGTTTGGGAAGATGCCAGATCTGCGGCGAGAAGTCCAGGTTTACCGCTGACCAGCCAGGGGTATGCTTGCGATGTATCCGAGAGAGACCAGAAGAGGCGATCGCAGTGTCGGATCGCTTGCACGCTGAAAGTAGAACCCTCTTCGGGCTTCCGGGTAGGCCCCCTAAGAATGCACAAGGCGTCAAGTGCGGCATGTGTGCTAATGACTGCTCAATCGGGGTCGGCGAGAAGGGGTTTTGTGGTCTTGCAGCCAACTCGAACGGACGTCTGGTTAGGCTGGGAGGAACGCCAAAGAAGGGCATACTTGAATGGTATTACGATCCACTGCCCACGAACTGCGTTGCATGGTGGTTCTGTCCCGGATGCACCGGAAAAGGATATCCCAAGTATGCGTACAAGGACGGTCCGGAGACGGGATATTCGAATCTGGCGGTCTTCTACGGCGCGTGCAGCTTCGACTGTCTATTCTGCCAGAATTGGCATTACCGTTATCAATCACAAAGGCTTAGCCCATCGATGAGCGCGAAGAACCTAGCATCAAAAGCTGATGATCAGGTCTCGTGTATCTGCTACTTCGGTGGAGACCCATCTGTTCAGATGCCCCACGCGATCAAGACTAGCCAGATCGCTCTAGGAAAGGCTGAAGAGGACAATAGAATCATGAGAATCTGCTGGGAGACGAACGGAAACCTACGCACAGAGTTTGCCAGAAGCGCGGCTGAACTATCGTTCTCGAGTGGCGGAGTTGTGAAGTTCGACTTAAAAACGTGGGATGAAAACCTGAGCCGAGTCCTGTGCGGGGTCCCCAACAGACAGACGCTGGAGAACTTCAAGATGATCGGTGAGAGATACCTCAAGAATAGGCCGGAAGTGCCTCTTTTGACCGCGAGCACGTTACTGGTCCCGGGTTACATCGACGCCGAAGAGGTTGAGAGCATAGCCAGGTTCATTTCGAAGGTGAATCCAGACATACCGTACGCTTTGCTCGCCTTCCATCCGCAGTACATGATGAAGGATCTGCCGACGACGAGCAGGAAACAAGCCAAAGAGTGTCTTGAGGCTGCCGAGAGATATCTTCAGGATGTCAGGCTTGGAAACATTCACCTGATATCCTAAGCCGCAAACTTGTCAAGTGTGTAGTTGATCTTTCAGCTTTCCTATTCTTGTATTATCTTAGCAACTTTAGCGTTGTCTAGCCGTATGATGTCGGCTACTTTCAGCTCTAGCAGCTTGTGTCTTGATCCCCCGCCGCAAAAGACCGTTTCGTACTCAAGGAGAGACTCGTCAACCAGCGTTCTCATCCTGGTCTTGTGTCCGACTGATGGTGTGCCACCCGGTGGATAGCCACTTATCCGCTCAGCCTGATCGAAAGGCACCAAGCGGACATTTCGAACGTTAAGTGCTTGTGCAGCACTTTTCAAATTGATTTTCCTGTCGCCAGGTACTATGAGTAAAACGTACTCTCCAGCGTCAGTCACCGAGACAAGATTCTTCGTGATCCTGTGCAACGCAATGCCTGTAACGTCAACTGCATCAGCCGTATGAACAGTCTCAGGTTTGGGAATCATCCTGTGCCAAATCCTATTCTCCCTGAGAAAACCTTCCAGATTCATAGAGTCATCCCCCACTAGAGATGGAATCTCACAGATAATACTTTCTCAAGAGACGTTGGTCACCAGGAGCAGGATTGCTGAAAACATGATGCAAAGAACGCTAGTGACTGAGCTTCTTTTCAATCCTAGCTAGCTATTGGTCAACAACCGACCCGTCATTGCCAAGCCGTGTCGTGAACTTTCTTGGGACGTAGGGATACTTCTCCAACGCCCCATCATTCAGTTCCACGCCGATCCCGGGTCTGTCGGGAACCAGCAAGAATCCCTTCTCCACCTTCAGCGGATGCCTAACTACCTCGCTCTTGGGAGGTTTGTGCTCACCCAAAGGATATTCTTGGATAGCAAAGTTTGGTATGCACGCGTCGAGCTGGACACAGGCAGCTGTGCTAACGGGGCTTAGCGGGTTATGCGGCACCACGCCCGCGTGATGAGCCTCAGCGACGGCTGCGATCTTCTTAGAGTGGGTAATGCCACCCGCCATGCATACATCGGGTCGTACATATTGAACAGCGCCTCTCGTCAACAGCTGCTCGAACTCGAAGATCGTGTGGAGCCTTTCACCGGTTGCTATTGGGATGTTGATGTGACGCGCCACATATGCCATGGCGTCAAAGTTGTCCGGCAGAATTGGATCCTCATAGAAGAAGGGACGATACTTGGCGATCTTCCTAGCCAACACGATCGCTTCTGACGGAGGCAGTCGTCTGTGAATCTCAACGCAGAGATCCACGTCATCCCCAACGGACTCCCGAACCGCCTTAATCCGATCAGCAGCATCCCTAACCCTCATCGTATGGGTCATATTCGGAGACTCGTCGATGAAAGGGGAGAGGTGGCCAACAGCTGTATATCCTTCCCTCTTGGCGGCAACACACCTCGCCACAAGCTCCTCCGTCGTCCGACCGTAAACATGCAAGTAGACCCTAACTTTGTCTCGGCACTTCCCGCCAAGGAGCTGGTAAACCGGCGCATCGAAATGCTTTCCAGCAACATCCCACAAAGCAATGTCGATA
>CAYFTD010000311.1:0-2678 GCA_964345915.1 uncultured archaeon | reverse complement strand
TTGTGATTCTAGTGGTGTACACAAGACAAAGAAGATAGTCCTGTATCGCTGGTGATTCGGCACTCTCTTCTAGGTTTGAGATGGGGTGTTATTTGCTGCTTTCCTCCATTCTCGCAACAATCCCATCCATTTCCTGGCGCTCTCCGCTCCATACACGAATTCGCCATTGGGCATCAACGTTGCTAACTCCCCACTTCGCTCCTTGGAAGCCCATCCCACTATTGACTGCCACGCTTCACTCATTGCCTTCTTGCTCTCTTCCGTTGGCTCACATACTATCTCTTCAATCAGTTCCTCTCGGAATGTGATTCTACACGGTTCATAGTACATCTCCTCAATTCCAGCAAGTCTGAACCAGTCGTTTCCTTCTGCAAGTTTGTAGCTGGCGGTGTTTCCTTTGACTTCGATGTCTGATATGGTCATGTGGCTGTTTGTCTCAACATCCCATTCCTCAATGTCCCTCAGCTGAGCCTTTCCCACCTTCACGACCATCCCCACAACTTCAAACCTGACGTCCTCCGAATACAGGGACAAGGCCATCTCCACGTCGTGACCATTATGGATCCGCTCATACCTTCTGACAAGTTCAGTTATCGAAGGTCCGCTCCTCATCTCATTGGCTGGCATTCCACTCGTTCTCCAGCTGGAACAAAGACTGATTCAGATTGACTTCTTATGACTTTTGGAGAGCGAGAGTCAATTGACGGGCACAGATACAGGACGTAGCCGATTGGGCCGAGTGCGATTGACTGCAGGCATTAGTCGGAATACTCATTTCATCAATAGTAGTACTGTTAGATCGGTTTTTGGGCATGAAACCCATCGGCACGGTCACAAAGTACTACCGTTTCGTTGACAAGGAAACAGAGGAAACGCTTCACACTCTAATGACTGAGGCCGAGGATTTCCACAGCTTCATTTTGAGGTTGGGGGAGAAGGTCTGTGTAGATGACGTTTCACCTGCACTTGCACACATTGCGGCTGTTCTGGCACGGCAAGCTGAACTCGTTGAAGTTATGGACAAGATATCGTTCAAGTATAGAAACCACCCTGCCATTGGACCTTGGACTCTCCCAAGTTCCCCGGCATACCATGCTAACGGAATGGTTCTGCGAAAACGCTTCCGTGAGGCTTTGGCAAATGCCATGGACTCAAAGTTAGAGGATTGGGTCATGATCGAACTGTTGATTCTACAAGGGGAAGAAATGTTCTTCGTTCCAGAGGGCGCAAGCGCTCTCAATCGTGCCAACCGTCTTATTGAAGAACATCCAGAGTTAGATTGTTTTGCGGCCGATCTCCTCTACTTAGAGTTCATTTCATACGACTACCAGGATATCACCAATGCCATTGCTTTGCTTCGCAAAGGCCTGAAGTTGGCAGAGAATCATGGTGACGTCATCCTGGAAATCAAGATGCTTCTCGCACTTGGGATGCCGGGCAGTGTATACGACATCCCCCATCAGATGGAGCTGGTTGAGAAAGCGCATAGACTGTCAAAGGAACTAGGAATCAAGAGACTCACAGCCAATATCTTGTCTAACTTAGCAGTCCTCTCTTGGACTCGAGGAGAGTATGATCTTGCGATAAGAAGCAATTCCAGAGCCCTTGCATTATTTCAGGGGCAAGGAGGACTCTCTGACCCCTATGCTGATCTCGGCCATATACCAATCTGGCTCTCTGTCATCTATGGCGATTTGGGCAATAAGATGCAATCATTCGAGTGGGCAGAGAGCGCTCTAGAGAGTGAATATGAAGGAGGACCTGGAGGACTCGAAGAGCATGCATGTCCACATTTCGCGATGGCCAATGCACTCATCCACTTGGGACGACTGAAGGAAGCCTCAGTCCACTTGGAAAAGACTCAACGAATCTCTCTGAAATCTGGGCTGGAATTGCAGCTGGCACGACACTATTACTACACTGGATTATATGAGATAGCCACTGACAACTTTCCGACAGGAGTTCAGACAATCGAAGAGGCATTGAAGATATTCGAACGAACTAGACGGCAGTATGAGGTGAACAGATGTCTCCTCGCGCTCACCAGAACGGAGATTGAGTTGTTCAAGATTGAATCTCAAGAAATGGACCCTATGGATTCTGGGCCCTGGATGATTCGATTGGAACGTGAGGCCCGTGAGAAGAATCTTCCCGGAATCCTCATTCAGCATGCGTTGCTAAAGGCCCAATTCCAAGAGAAGCTGGGACAGAAAGAGGCTGCGCGAGACACCCTCATGGATGCGTTGGACATCAGTGACTCTCCTGGAGTGAAGACCCTCCGGAATATGGTCATGGAACGAGTTAGCGAACTGGATACCTCTGCATCGTCGCCCGAAGTCTGAGAATTCGCAATGGACTGATTATACACAGTCGTTCTTCGAATGAAACTCTTGCAAGAAGCAGTACTTCATCGACAGACACAGATAGAGACTGTAGCCAATTGGGCCGAGGACGAATTGCTGCAGGCATTAGTCGGAATACTCATTTCATCAATAGTATTACTGTTAGGCTCGGTTGTTGGGCATGAAACCCATCGGCACGGTCACAAAGTACTACCGTTTCGTTGACAAGAAGACAGAGGAAACGCTGGACGCTATCATGGCCGAAGCCACGGACTTTCAAGACTTTGTATCTCGATTGGGAGAGAAGGTCTTTCGTGAGGACGTTTCACCTTCGCT
>CAYFTD010000310.1:0-24504 GCA_964345915.1 uncultured archaeon | reverse complement strand
AGTATTCCAGCCCAACTAAGAAGAGCCAGACCCGAAAACAAGGCTAGCTTCAAGATGCTGCTTGTATTGTTCCTCCAGCCGCTCCTTAATGCCCTTAGCGTCGCAATGCCAATCAGTATCGGGAAAAGTGCGAGGAGAATAGTGATTATCACTTGGGCGTTTGCAGGGACCTGCAGTAAGGCCCAGACCATCTGGAACATCAGTGCAAGTCCACTACCAATGAACAGGAGTCCTGCTATGATTCCTGTCCACGTCAGGGCATCACCTTCGATTCCGAGCTCCGTACCCCTTTTGGAGAAGAATATCACACCTAGAAGGAGTGTGATGATCCACGGAAACAGGATGGCCAAGATGTTCTGCCCCTCCCAAAGATGGATTGTGATTACGTTAAGGGCCACAAGAGTCCACTCGTCAAACGTGAACTCCTCTTGGAAGCCTATTGCAAGAGCGTATCGCTCTGCTTCTGTCATATCATAGATTGCCAAGTAGTATGTCCCGGTTTCAGGAACCGTTGTGTCAATATCAAGGACCTCAAAGAAGGCAGAAGGTGTGAAGCCCTCATACTCTGGATGTAGCGTATGCTCATCATAGATCAAGTAGCCGCTGCCTGCAGGTATCTCAAGATAATCTGGAGCTGTTGTTGAGTTCATTATTCCGGGACCTATCAAAGCCAGAACAGGTCGAAATGTTGAATCCTCTAGTTCGGCAGGTAGGTTTAGTATCAGTCTTAGCCGATTCCCGGCTTCCATCTGAAAAGTGTAGTAGTGCGGTTCTCCAGCTTCATGTAACTCGTGATAGAGGACCCATGACTTCAAGGGGTTCTCAATCTCGAGTGCAGTATCGAGCGTGTCGCCAGGTTCGCCTCCCACCGGCACATGTGCTGTGGTACTTTGCGCAAGCATGAGCAAAGACAGTGTCACAGCTAGTAACAGAACAAAACGACGTTGCATATCAGTAGAATTAACTATGGTTAATTTAAGTCTTTGGGAGAGGTGTGATGGCGGAAAACTGAACGCAATTGGATATGATAATCAGATTAGAAAGGAGGTGATGGAAGGGCGGGGCGTAGACCCCGCCATTCATTCGCAGAGGCAGGAGATATCTGTCCACTGCGTGCAGCTGTCGGACTCTTCCATCTAGTGACCGAAACTACGTATTCTGATTATAAAGAGTGAATGAATGATGACTCTGTATGATTCGTCTAGCAAGACTCTCCGCGGATTCGGCGCCGAACTGCATACCAGGAGCATAGAACGCAGTCGAATTAATCACCAAATCAGCCAAATGTCATAGACGATTCATCCACTTGCAATAAAGAACAAGACGGAGAAATCCGGAACAGAGGTTCATAGATGCAGGCCCTTACTCCAGCGCTAATCAGACTTGATCTCCTCTTCGAGACCGTTAGCGGGATAATTGCATTATTGATTTCCCACTATGCAAACAGGGCATATAGACTGACTGAACAGAAGAGATTGGCGGACCTCTCAACAGGCTTCATGGTGCTGTCTGCAGGGTTGTTCGGCCGAGTGATTGGAACACTCTACTTCTTTGTTCTACTAGGTTCTCAAGGCGCAACTGGGCAGACTCAGAATTTGATTCTGGTGGTAACGCTAGCTCATGGTTTCATGCGGATCATGGCGTACCTCCTGTTCGCAGTTTCCACGCGCCACACGGTAAGGTCAATGCCTGAGATGGTTTTGCTTATGCAAGTTCCCATACTTTTGGACCCAAGCCTCGAGATAGTGGCCTTGATCATACTAGTGGTTGTTGTTCTTCAGTCACTGATGAACTATGCATCAACTAGAAGCCGTTTCGGACTGTATGTTTTGGTGGGCTTCCTCCTACTTCTACTGAGTCATGTAGCGGCAATATTCGGGGAAGTTGGTCAGGGCTACCTCGCCAGCCAAATACTCCAGCTCTTTGGATTTCTCGCGCTCTTGGTCATGTTAATCAAGGTAGGCCGTGAGGAATGAGTAGGAAACGGGCGTATCGCTCAAAGATGCGCATCCTTGCAGATATGATGCGCACCATCCAGAGTGAGGGTGAGGACGGTGCAGGCCCGACAAAGATCCTCTATGGCGCCAATCTGTCTCACGACAGACTTACCCAGTATCTTGAGGAGCTCGTAGACAAGGAACTAATTCGCGAAATTGACGTTGGCGGAAACAGAGTATATGTGCTGACCGAGAAGGGTCGAGAGTTTCTGAGAGAGTTCGTCAAGATGGAGAAGTTCTCTGAGGCATTCGGAATAGAAATCTGATTGAGTTTCAAGTCCACCTAGTAGACAAGGTTTTAAGAAATCCATCGTGGATTTTCCAGCAGGACGTGGGCCGGTAGATCAGCCTGGTAGATCGTTCGGTTCGCAAGCCTGCTGGTTTGCCCGGTAGATCGAAAGTCCGAAAGGTCGCGAGTTCGAATCTCGCCCGGTCCACCAACATGTTCTGTGAAACAATCAGTTTCGTGATGGCTTTTTGAAGACTCATTCCGTTTGTGAAACCAATAAAGTCCGATGGGCATATGATACGAAAGTTTCAGAAGGATTGTGGTCAGGACACTGCCTATGGAAGACGAGATAGGTAGGCAATGGGAGAGCAACGCAGAGGCATACGCAGAGCTGATAGGCGACAAGGGAACTCCACACCATCAGTATATCCTCAATCCTTGTGTAGAAAGAATGTTGGGCCAATTGAAGGGAAAGAAGCTCCTTGATGCTGGTTGTGGAGAGGGGTACCTATCCCGGCACTACGCAAGAAAAGGCGCCATTGTAACAGGCATCGATATGTCTGCTAAGTTGATTGAGATTTGTAGAGAACATCCGCACCAGGACTCACTTGGGATAGACTATCGCATTGGGAATATATGCGGTCTTGATGGTGTGCCAGAAGAGGAGTTTGATGCGGTTCTCTGCAATCTAGTACTCTTGAATTCGCCTTGCTTGACAGAGGCCTTCCAGAGTTTCTATCGTGTGCTAAACCCCGGTGGCATTCTGGTCTTCTCGATTGCTCATCCAGCCTTCAACTTCTACGGGCCCGGCTCATGGGAGATGGGGCCGAAGGATTCTGATACTCAGAGAAGGAAGGGACTCTTCTTCAAGGTCGACCAATACTTCCATGAGAAGGTGTATGAAAGATTCTGGAACACTCGCGATGGGGAGAGTTTCCCACAGCCGATTAGCTTCTTTCATAGAACCATATCGACCTACGTTAATGCACTCATTGAGGTCGGATTCCAAATCACAAATGTCGAGGAGCCACAGCCGATCGACCGGGAGAGTTTCTTCGATCGTGAGAAGCGCGTTCCTTTCTTTTTGGTCTTCAGAGTTGAGAAACCAAATCGTGGGAAGACTTGAAAGCCCGAGGTGTACATGACTCTTCACACGGCGCAAGAGGTTGAAGGACGATGGTACTGAATCTTGACGACTTGGACTACCTAGGCCTGGGCAAGAGAACTAGACTTCACAGGCTGATGTACGAGCATGGACCGGGGAATGGCCGTCTTCTGATTCTGCCCATTGATCAAGGAATGGAACATGGCCCTGTGTCCTTCTTTCCGAATCCTCCAAGCGAAGACCCTGAGTTTCAGTTCAGACTCGCTGACGAGGGTGGCTACTCTGGTATTGCGCTCCATCTCGGGTTGGCAGATAAGTATGGTGCGAAATATGCAGGTAGAGTCCCGATTGTGCTGAAAGTAAACGGAAAGACAAAGATTCCCTCTGATGCTCACGCCTTGTCTCCAATGACGGCCTCTGTGGAGGATGCCGTCAGAATTGGAGCAGATGCCATCGGATATACACTCTATGTTGGTAGCCCCAAGCAGGTTGAAGACTTGAATCAGTCCAGAAGAGTGAAAGCAGAAGCAGACCGCTTCGGCATGCCCATCATCCTCTGGTCCTATCCACGGGGTGAGGCGGTTGAGCAGACAGGAGGAAAGAAGTCTCTCTATGCCGTAGATTACGCTGCCAGAATTGCTAATGAGTTGGGTGCTGATGCTGTAAAGCTGAATGTGCCAGAGGACGACCCGGAGAGGAGGTCGCAGCAGCCAGCACCTTACGATAGCTTAGAACTCAGCTACGAAGAGAGAGTCAGGAAGGTCGTAAAGTCTGCTGGCAAGACATTGGTTCTCTTCTCTGGTGGCAGCATGCTTGGTGATGATGATCTCATCTACAGAGCAAGGACTTGTCTTGAGCAGGGCGCGGCCGGACTCTTGTTTGGTCGTAACCTGTGGCAAAGAGGATGGAAAGAGGCTCTAAAGATTACTGAGAAACTCAAGAAGTTGACGCTGGAGCTGTGAATGGAACAATCAGGCCCATTCCCAAAGCCTTTTCCAGTGGTTCAGGTCATTCTGCATCTAGTGATGTAAATGAGCGAGGAGCCTAAGCTGTACGATGTGAATGTTCTCTGGGACCATAAGGAGGGCGGGAAGGTACAGATTCAAGGGGAGCAGAGCATCAAGGTGTCAAGACCAAAGGGTGAGGAGAGCTCGCCGGGCCTCTATACACCTGAACACCTCTTTGTTGCCTCGGTCACCGTCTGCTTCATGAACTCCTTCATATACTTCACGCGAAAGATGCGCATCGACTTTCAGTCCTTCGAGTGCATGGGGTCGGGCACTCTAGAACAGATTGGGAAGAGCTTCGAGATCACAAGAATCGAGATCAAGTCTAGGTTGGTGATCGACTCTGAGAAGCTAAGACCGAAGTTTGAGAGGGCGTTGTACTTGGGCGCGAAGTATTGCTTCGTTGGAAACTCAATGAAGTCATCAATCGCACATGAGAATGAGATTGTTATAGAGTGAGTATAGACCCAAACCCTTTTCCTATGGACCTTAATGAGGGGTCACGGCGAGCAGATTGAGTCAGGATTTCCATGAATACGAGGTAAGAGTAGACTGGAATGAGGGTAGAGTAGGCAACTTCCTTGTCCAGGGCAAGCCTGAGATGGTAGTCGCGTCACCACCAGAGTTTGGTGGGCCCGATGGGATCATCTCGCCTGAAGACCTCTTTGTAGGGTCTGCAGCAGCCTGCTTTATGACTACATTCGTGTCATTCACGGACAAGATGAGATTCAGCTTCAAATCTTTCAGTTGTGAGGGGAAGGGAACTCTGGAGAGAGTTGGGAAGGGCTTTCAGTTCACCAAGATTCACTTGAAGACAACAGTCATCGTTGAGTCGAAAGAAATACTGCAAAAGACAGAGAGAGCCCTTGAGCTTGCAGAGAAATACTGTCTAGTATCAAACAGTATGAAGTGCCCAACAGAGCATGAGAACTACGTGATAGTCGAATAACCGGTGGAAACCATCAGGGGTCAACAGATCATCAGTACCTAATTTCTAGTTGCCCTCAGGGGAAACAGGTGCTCGAACGTAGATGATATCTTCAGACTCTGGGAGAGCCACTGCCACCAGTCCCTCCTCATCAGGTTCTCCGAAGTTCAATTTCCCAATTCCATGCATGGCCTGAAGATCCCTCGCCCACGATTCTAGGTCCTTCGATATCCACGCCTCCGGAAGACCTTGGCGAAGCGATAGTCCGTTCTCACGCTTGAACTTCCAGAATCCTCCATTTGTCTTGACTAATAGGTCGGTCTGATCAACAAGCTTGGACTTCCAGTCCTTTTGCGAAGAGGGATAGAGTTCTCCATGAATGCCTCTCTTGCCATAGAGCTCCCTGTACACTTTGTCCGTGAGGAACGGAGTGATAGGCGCTAGAGCTTTGAGGATCACCTTGAGAGTTTCATGAAGAGCAAACCATGCGGACTCCTGCTCCGCGATTGTGAAGGCCCCCTCAGTGTTGAAGCATCGCCCCTTCAGCATCTCTACCACGTGATCTGCAAAGAGATTCCAAGTGAAGCCTCGAATCTCTATCGAAGGTCTATGAAAGTCAAGCACGTCACAGTCTGGCAGAATACGTTCAACGAACTTGTTGACTTCAGCGAGAATCCACTGATCAACCTGTGTGAGCTTCTTGAAATCGATGCTCTCCGGGATCGGAAACATGGACACGAATCGTGCGATGTTCCACAGCTTTGTTATGAACTTGGATACTCCAGCAAGACGACCCTCGGCAAACCGAATGTCACTCCCAAGACCTGCCTCCATCACCCCGAACAGCCGCATTGCATCTGCACCGTACTTCTCCACAAAGGGCATTGGTGGTGGTGAGTTGCCCTTTGACTTGCTCATTGTTTCACCCTTTTCGTCAACCACATGGCCTGAGATCCACATCTCACTGAACGCGGGTTGCTCAAGAAGTTGGTAAGTTCTTAGGAGAGAGTAGTAAAGCCATGTTCTCACTATGTCCTTGCCCTGGGGTCGCATGACGTTCTTGAATGCCCTCTTGAAGAGTTTGTCATCGCGTGGATAACCCACAACGTACAGCCCACTTATCGATGAGTCCATCCAGGTGTCGAATGTGCGTTCCTCACCTGTGAATCCCTCTTTGGAACTACAGTTGGGACACTTGGAGAACGGAGGTTCGTCCTTCCATGGTTGGTAGTATCGAGGCTCCCCGGCCTCAGGCACTACTGGCTCCTTGCATGAGTTGCAGTACCAAATCGGTAGCTCAGTGCCATAGTATCTGCGTCTGCTAACAGGCCAGTCTACTGTTACTCTATTCAGCCAATCAATGAGAATCTGGCGATGATGAGAGGGGTAGAAGGTCCCATCTCTAGCGATTTCGAGCAGAGGTTCCACGAACTCAACTTGCTTTACATAGTACTCTTCCATGGCGATGAACTCGATTGGGGTCTTGCTACGCCAACACAAAGGAACTCTTTGGATAGATGGCTCCTGATGATAGAGCGCTTCTTCCTTCTTCAAGTCCTCAACAATCATCTTTCTAGCATCTTCGATTTTCATCCCGGCGTACTTGCCAGCAGCATCAGTCATAGTCCCATCAGGGGATATTGCTGCGATAGGTTTCAGAGCGAAATCGCGAAATGCCATCACATCGGCTTGATCACCATAGCTGCAGACCATAAGGGCTCCAGTGCCGAAGTCCATCTGTGCTGTTGGACTCTCAATGATTGGTACTTCCAAGTCGAAGAGTGGGACACTGGCTTTCTTGCCCGCGTATCCACGATAGCGTTCATCATCGGGATGGATGAACACAGCACCACAGGCGCACAGAAGCTCAGGACGTGATGTGGCGATTTTGATCGGTTCCATTCCTTCTACATGGAAATACAGATAGCTCAGAGTGGTCGGACGCTCGGAGTACTCGACCTCCGCATCCGCAATAGTGGTCCCACAGTCGAAGCACCAATTGTTTGGCCGGTAGTCACGGTAGACAAGGCCTTTGTTCCATATGTCAATGAAGGTCGCCTGTGTCACAGCCCTGTACTCAGGACTGTCGGTTCGGTAGCTCCCTTCTTCCTCGTATGTGTTGAACCCAATCCCTAAACGCCTGAACCCACTGACAAGTATCTCCTCGTCCTTATCCAGAGTTTCTTTGCATTTCTGTAGGAAGATCTCACGGGGGGTTTCATGCATCCTGAGACCGAGGTTTTTCTCGACTCTGACTTCGACGGGCAGGCCATTACGATCAATACCCAGCGGGAAGTTTACCTCAAGGCCTTGCATTCTTCGAAAGCGGGCGTTGATGTCAATCTGGGTATAGTGGATTACATTCCCCATATGTATAGGACCTGACAGGTACGGAGGAGGAGTATCAACAGTATAGATTGTCTTCTTTGTATCAGCATTGAAGACATACGCATCCTCATCGAACCAGAGGTCAAGTATCTCTTCTTCTGACTCTGGTTTCCATCGTTTTGACTTGATTGCAGGCTCAAACTTGGACAAAACTTTCAGTCTCCTTGATGTCAACAAGGGGCGGACCGTATCCGCTCACGAGTCCCAAATGAGATTGTCCTAAAAGACTTGTGGACAAACAGAATTGTCTAGAGTTTTGAACCCGTTAGTTATCTCGTTTGGCCTAGAATGCATGACTTCCTGTGCGACTCTGGTTTCAATCTCAGGATAAGAAAGGGGCGAGTACACTCCCTTTCTTAGACTTCAGTGAAGAAACGCTAACCCCATCGTTTCTTGCCGACTGCAAGACCCACGGCCAGTGCCACTATCGCAGCTCCTCCCGCAACTGCAAGAGTTGTACCCAATGCAGGGTCAAACACAACAGCGCCTCTGAGCCCGCTGGTCCTAGCGACACTAGTGCTGATTGTGTGGTCGGATGTGTAGTTCTCGTTGTGTAGATTCGTATGCATAGAGAGTGACCATGTTGAAAGAACTCCATCCGAGTCATATGAGGCAGAGAAAGTGAATACCGCTGTGCCGTTCACGTCTTGGGTGTCTTCACCTACATCTACGGTGTCCTCAATGTCGACCTCAATGCGGAACGAGAAACTCCCTTCGCCCGAGTTATGAGTGAACGAGGAAACTGTTGGATCAGCGTTCACATCGGAGGCGGCGGAGCCCCAGTCTGTTTCATGTGTGCTCCACACCGGGTTAACGAATAGGTGACGCCCGTGATGTGTGAAGGATCTTGCTGGAAAGACATCGACGTCAGTGGCCTCAGAACGATTGTCTGCATCACCATCGTTTGTCACGAGGTCGAAGTACACCTTGTTGTCTTGGAAATCAACAGTATCGTTATGGTCTACAGGCACGGACACTGTAAGCCAGTCAAAGCCGTTATAGTTGTACACATAGACATCATCCCCACCCTGCTCTGTTACATTGAACACGGTGACTTCAAAAACTCCACCAGCATCAGATTGGTAGACGGGGCCCCCATTCTCCTGAAATGTCTGATCTATCCAGGTAGCAGAAAAGTAGTATGTATTCCCAACGATTGATGCGTTGGCCGGCAGGGTGACAAAGGCAAACGTTAGAAGACCTATTGTGATTGACACAAGCCATGCTCTCTTATGCGTCATCTGGTTACACCACCGTGATTCTATTGATAACTCTCCGGACCAAACCATAAAAGAGTTGGCGGGCTGTCTACTACTGGAGTGCTCCAAGACGATACCAGTTCTGTGAAACGCGGCTATTCTTTGATAGAGTCCATTCAATTCGTGTGTTTCGGAGTATCTAGTAAACTCAATCGACTTTCGAAATATCGGCAAACCTGTCCATTCAAGAAAGCTTCTTTAATCCACATCAGGAAAGGTAATTGTTCGGAGATTGCCACAGGGGACAGTAAATGCGAGCCGTTCTGAAACTAGGAGGTTCACTCCTGTACGACGACAAGGGCCAGATTCTCACAGACAGAGTGAGGGCCTACGCCAAGGCAGTGGACTCCTTTGTCGAGGACGGTAATAGCATGGTGATTGTAGTCGGTGGGGGCAAGCCCGCGAGAACCCTCATTGCCGCAGCACGAGAACTTGGGGCCAGCGAAGCACAGTGCGACTGGCTTGGAATCAAAGTTGCCAGAAACAATGCGGAGCTCTTGAGTGCCGCTCTCGGTGATATCGCATATCCCAAGATTGTAGAAACCCTCGATGAGCTTGAAACAGCAATCTGCATCGGCAAAGTTGTGCTCATGGGAGGACTGACACCTGGTCAGTCCACCAACGCCGTGGCCGCACTTGCAGCCGAAACGGTTCAGGCGGACATGCTGTACAACGCTACAAACGTTGACGGCATATACGACATGGACCCGAAGAAGTCTGGTGCCAAGAAGCTAGACCAAGTCAATGTAGACGAGCTCAGCAAGATACTCTCAGGAACGGGAACCCGCGCCGGGGAGTACAAGCTCTTCGATCCTGTGGCAATTAGAGTAGTGGGACGGTCAAGAATTCCAACTGTGATATTCAATGGGAATGACCCAGAGAATCTTCTTCGCCTTGTGAAAGGGGAGAAGATAGGAAGCAAGATTGTACACGATCCGGACAAATGATTCCAAGATGGAGACTGGTAAATTGAAGAAACTACTTGAGAAGGTGTTTGCATCCCGAGCCCAGACAAGGGTAGTTCAGCACTTCCTGGACCGTCCCAAGGAGTTCTTCAATCTAAGTAGGATTGCCAAGGAAACTGGGTTGGCACACTCAACCATTCATCGTGTCATGCAGCCTCTTGTTGACATGGGCCTTGTAAAGGAGATCAAGGTTGGCCAACAGATTCGCCTCTTTATTCTTGAAACTGAGGAAACCAAGAGCAAGATCCTAGCGGACTTCTACGACCAAATCAGACCTTACCTGGCGGAATGAAGGTCCTCGCTAGGAGTTTCGTATACTGTATTTCTATTGTCACATCGTTCCAGTGAATCAAAACACGGAAACGTCTAAATAGCCACACACTTCAACTTTCGTTGCAGCATGCCGAGGTAGCCAAGCGGCCAACGGCGGTGGACTCAAGATCAGAGCACTGCGGCTTGACTCCGATGAGATATCCACTCTCGTAGGAGTTCGTGGGTTCGAGTCCCACCCTCGGCACCATCTTATCAGCACCCATGTCCAAGAACGAACTGCCTTGAGTTCTAGTGCTCACCAAAAGAAAGTAGAAAGTGCTCAAGTTGATTCTAACACGAGCACTTCTGCACTGCCCTTGCGGAGCGTCTGTGCATTGTTCTGTAAGAAAGCTAGGATTGAGGCCTCGTCAGTACGAGAAGCCACTAAACTTTACCTCCTAAAGTATGTGTAGAGATAGAGTTTGAGTTGTTCCATCTCATGCTGCGCTTTGTTCCTAGTCATTCTAGCTGCCTTCAAGTTCCGGGTATTCTTCTCAAGTGCCATGATGTTTCACGATAGATACCACTCAGAATCAGTATATAACGCGAAGCCACAACAAAGGGTCACAGATTGTAGTCACAATGTGTGACTATCAAATTCGTCTTGAGGAGCACATACTTCTCGCGAACAGTGAAAGAATGGGAAGATTCAAACGATTTGAGTCGATTACGTCGCTACTTTCGGATATGCTTCAGAAGCTTATTGAGAGTGGAGGTGTTCACGACGTCGTCTTTAGTGAGCCATCCCCTACGGGCTTGAAAGACTCCAAACTTCATGAAGGTCAGTTCGTCGATTCGATGGGCATCTGTGTTTATGGCGACCTTGAGCCCCATTCTCTTTGCAGCTCTCAGGTTTCCAACATTCAGGTCGAGCCTCTCAGGATGGCTGTTCAGTTCCATGATGACGTTGTTGTCTTTGGCAGACTCGAAGACTCTCTCAAGGTCAATCTCGAACTCTGGCCTTTTGAGCAGTAAGCGTCCAGTAGGATGACCAAGAATGTGAGCATACCTACTCTCTAACGCATGACAGACGCGCTCAGTCATCTTCTCCTTAGTGTCTTTCATCCTGAAGTGGATTGAGAGTGTTATGACATCGAGCTGGTCCAGCACAGAGTCCTCCAGATCCAACTCGCCATTGGCAAGAATGTCTACTTCAGCACCCTTGAGCACATGCATCCGCCATTTCCCAGAGGCGTTGATCTCATCAATCTCTGTTATTCGTTTTAGAACTCTGTCCTCATCCATCCCATTAGCAATCGTCAGACTCTTTGTGTGGTCTGAAATGCAGTAGTACTCGTATCCTAAGGCGGCTGCAGCAGCAAGCATCTCATCAATTGTGTTCTTGCCATCAGACTGATTGGTATGAGTATGCAGATCACCTCGGATGTCTTCTAGTACAAGCAGATTTGGGAGCTTCCCTTTCTGTGCTACCTCAATCTCTCCCATGTCTTCTCTGAGCTCAGGAGGAATGAGGTCAAGACCGAGAGCCTTGTAGATCCCCTCTTCATCATGCCCTGCAATCTGTTTCTCTCCTTTGAAGAGCCCGTATTCGTTCAGTTTTAGACCCTTCTTCACACCAATTGACCGTAGCTTTACGTTGTGATCTACACTGCCTGTGAAGTATTGAAGTCCAGCACCATAACTCTTCGTAGGAACGATTCTCAGGTCAATCTGAAGGCCGCCACTCATTCGAATTGAGGCCTTTGTTGGACCTCTTGCTAGGACATCATCAACCCCGGGGACTTTGGTAAACGCATCCATGACCTTCTCGTCATCGCTGGTGTCGGCAAGAATGTCGATGTCCCCGATGGTTTCCCTTCTTCTACGCAACGACCCAGCGATTGTGACCTGCTTGGCCTCGGGAAGCTCTCTCAGATATGTTACGACATCTTCTGCAACAATCAGTGCATCAGCCAATAGTGTTCGTGTCAGACCGGACCGAGCAATACTAATTCCTTGCGTGATGTTCTCTATTGTCTTCTTTCCAATGCCCTTGAGTCCTTCGAGCTTTCCAGCACGAATTGCTGCCTCTAGTGAATCGAGGTCAGTAACGCCGAGTTCCTGATACAGCAACTTGATCGTCTTCGGGCCGACATCGGGGATTGCTTCTAGGTCCCAAACTCTTACAGGAATGCGCTCTCTCAATTCAGCTAGGAGCTTTATCGCACCTGTGTCGAGGTACGATTCAATCTTCTTGGCAATTGCAGATCCTATTCCTGGGATTTCCGTCAGCTCATTTCTCCCACGAATCGCCTCAATATCCTCTCCCAGACCAGTGATGGATCTGGCAGCTCTAGCATAAGAGAGGTGTTTGAACTTGTCTTTCCCCTCAACCTGTAGAAGTAAGGATATCTCTCGAAGGGCCTTTGCCACCTCTTTGTTCTTTGTCAAGAGAACGCCTCCCACTCAGTAGCCCAAGGAACAATCGTTCTGGTTGCTTCAACGGCGGCCTTGAGGTTCTCCTCCGGAGTATCCACAGTAATCACGCAGCCAGGGGCTAGAACAAGGTTCTTGAGACCAGCATCACGCGCAGCTTGCAAGACCTGGTCTTTCACATCGCCAGCAGTGCCGTTTCTCAGTACGCCATTGTGATCAATACCACCGAAAACCGTCTTTCGAGAGAGCTTCTTGGCCTCTGCGAGTGTGAGGCCTGCACTCTGATCTTCCCAATTCAATGCATCTATGCCGGGGTCACGGCCAATCTTATCAAAACGAATCTTCTCATCCTCCTCCTTTGCGTGTAGGTGCATTACCACGAACTTGGCCTTCCCACGTATCTTCGAGATGAGCTTGGTATCGAATGGATGCACGAACCTTTCATACTGTTCATCTGAAACGGTTGAATGTGTGGTGTGCTGTGTCGCCACAAAGACTCCGTCGGCACCTGCCTCGAGTGTGGCTCTGGCAAAGTCAATCATCACGTCTGTTATCATCTCAAGGACTGTTTCTAGTACTTCAGGACTCTCTTCCATGTACTCTGTCAGTGGTCTGTCGCTGAGCTTGTCTGCCACCATCGATGGATCGAATACTGTGGACATGGTAGGAACCCTGTCCTGAGCATAGTTTCGAATCAGCTCAACTGCCCGAAGTTGCCGTCCAAAATCGCCATCATTGACATCCAGTGGTTCTAGCACTTCCCAATCGCTAGACTTCTGAACAACGCAGCTGTCACAAGTGGTAGAACCAGAGACTGCGCCATCATATACAGCCTCACACCCCCAGTCGACTACGGGGTATCGACCGTGGAATGATATCTTTAGGAGATCATGACCATACTGACGATGAAACGCAATCTCCTCCGCGGCCAACCCCTCTGGAGTCCGGTCTCTTTCCGGGTGATGTTTCCAAATTGAGATTGGGATTCTGTCTTGGAGGTTTCCAAGAAGGGTCTGTTTGAGAAGGTCGAACTTGGACATGATACTGGAGAGACTTGACAACGGATAATGAGGGTTTCGAAGCATGAACTCGGAAGCGGTATGTCCGTGGCAAGTGACCAAAGAAAGAACGTTTCTCGGGTCAAGAACACTCCACCAGAAGTAATATCAACTTCATACTCAGCACCATCATTTGTCATTGCTTGGAGGAAAAGGCTTGTCGCACCAGACCGCTGTGTTCAGCCCAGATGAACTGCTCAAGTTAGAGGGTATTGACGAGCTGGACGCAATGCGAGTCGAGCCAAATCCTTTCTGGAACCGGCCACGTCTGGACATCACTTGGAGTCTTCCAGTAATGTCGGGACTGCTTGAGAGCGAACGAATCAACGTCCAGCAGATGAGATTGGCAACCCGAGAAGAGCTAGCACACTATCACGATCCATCATACATAGAAACCCTGGAGCTGTTTGGCAATATGGGGACAGCATTCTCTTCGCGTTTCGGACTTGATACAGATGAGTGTCCAGTCTTCTATCAGGTAGACAAGTATGCCAGCTTCCCGGTAGGTGCAAGCATTGACGCAGTGATGGGCGTCGCAGATGGCAAGTTCGAAGACGCAATGTCATTGTTTGGCGGATTCCATCACGCCTATTCGTCCAATGCAGGTGGGTTCTGTTACTATAACGACACTGTAATTGCGATAAAGAAGTTCAAACTGAAGTATCCCAAGCAGAGAGTACTCTACCTAGACACAGACGTCCACCATGGTGATGCGACTCAACAAGCCTTCTATGATGACCCTAATGTCCTTACAATATCCACTCACGAGCTGAGCATGGGATTCTTCCCCGGAACAGGCCGGCCGGAAGAGATAGGAACAGGCGAGGGCAAGGGCTACTCTGTCAACATTCCATTGCCACCACTAACAGATGACTTTGAATACTGGAAGGCTTTCGAGGAGCTAGTAGTGCCAATTTGGCTTGCATACAAGCCGGACCTGGTCTTCTGGAATGCTGGAGCAGACGCCCACATGGATGACCCTCTCGCTGATCTTCTTCTGAATCTGGACACATACCATCGGCTCTCAAAGACCATTCGTCAACTTGCTCATCTCGGGAACAGAAAACTGGTTGTAGTTGGAGGTGGAGGCTACAATCCCGTGGCTGCAGCGAGAGTATGGACTGTCCTGCTGGCAGACCTTGCAGACATCGCATTGCCTCCACTCGTGCCGGCAGAGTGGATAGAGCTTTGTCACAAGTACGGTCTGGAAGTGAAACGGGGAGGCTGGACAGACCGTCCGACGAGGATGTATGCTGAGCATGAGGCCAAGGTCAAGAGAGCTGTGGATGAAACCATAGAGCAGGTCAAGGAACTTGTCTTCCCGTTTTTTGGGCTAGAGTGATTGCAGAGTCACTTCTTCACGCCGAGCAGGCATCTGTGGCCTGTATGGCCCACATACAGATCGAGAATCTTGAACCCCTGAAAGACCTCATGGACCTCTTCCACAGTGAAGTAGTGATGTGGAATCCCTGCCTCGGGTCCGCTTCTGGGGATGTACGTGCCAGGCTCAATCAGCTCCAGCTTCCAGTCCATACTTCCGCTATCTGGAACCTGCGATAGTCTAGGAAACGTCACAAAAAGTACTCCGTCACGTCTCAAGACCCGCTCGATCTCACTAATAGTGAACAGAATGCCATCGATTCTGTTGTGGTGGATGACCTGAGTTGATATCACTGCGTCAAAGAAATCATCCTCAAAGGGGAACGGGTCTTCCATCCTGTGCCGTAGGAGGTGGGCTGTCAAACTCTCCTCTTCTAGCCAATCACGTGCCAAAGAGAGTGCTCTAGGAGAAACATCAAAGCCGTGAACCTCGAAGTTCGATTTGGCAAGATAGACAAGATGACGGCCTGTTCCGCAGCCCAAGTCTAGAACCCGTTCTACATAATGGTTTCGAAAGACTCTCACGATGCGTTCTATGTCTGCGTGGGGCTCAGTGAAGTATCTGCCCCTCTCTGCGAAGATTTCGTCCCATTCTGGCATCTGTGTTGATGACGGCGAACGTGGCCATGATATGCCTTGTGCTCTCTGTGATTCGCATGAGATAAAAGGAGATTCGTGACACGTGGCCGCTCATGCTTTGGAGAAAGGTGCTTCGAGTTTGAGACCAAGGTATCTACTTCTGGTGTTCAGCATAGTCCTGATGCTTTCAGGAGTCACTCTGGCGGCCAGTGTGCAGAGCGCGTTTGGAACAGTGATCGTCACAGAGGTTGACTTTCAGGCCGCAGATGGCTCTTGGATCCATAGTACCCTTCAACGACCACAGTACGCTACGGACACAAGTCCGCTGCCTGGAGTGGTCGTCATACATGGCATCTTGCAGAGCAAGGAGTGGCTAATGGCCTTTGGAATTGAACTGTCAAGACGTGGATTTGTGGTATTGACCATAGATGCGAACTCACACGGAAACTCGGAGCCAGGGACAGGTAGTGGAGCTGCTGCATTAGAGTTTCTTGCAGGTCTTGACTATGTAGAAGGTTCTGAGATTGGTCTCATTGGGCATAGTATGGGCGGTGGGATAGCGTGGAGTGCCATTGAAGAGTCCTCAGTGGTTGTTGATGCGCTTGTGTTGGTGGGAAGTTGGACTAACCGAAGTAGCATGCCCTACATTCCTAGTACTCTGTTGGCTATTGGAGAGTTCGATGCCCTATCCTCATATGCGCATAATCTGACTGTGCTCGAGGAGTTCTTTGGAGTCACAGACATTGAGGCTGGGATCACGTACGGCAGCTTTAACGACAATTCGGCGCGGAGAATAGTGCTCTCCAGGACCAATCATCTCTTTGAAACAGTGGACCCTGCAATTGTAGCAGAGAGTGTGGAATGGATGAAGGAGAGTCTAAAGGGCGGATTGGAAGACACTAACTGGATTCAATCTGAGGACCAAGTGTACTATCTCTGGCTTTCGGGTGGATTCATTGGGCTGCTTGGAATCGTCCTTACTATCTTCCCGCTGCTCGCGATTCTCCTCGACTTTTCGCCGTTTCGGAAGCTGAAAGGATCGTACTCAACTGACTATAATGTCGGGACTCGGACAGTCTTCCAGTTGGGAATCGTCTATGCAGCAATCGGTCTGGGAACATTCTACCCGCTGCTCGCAGTGGGTCTGTTCTTGCCATTTCCGCAGGCTTATGGGCTCTCTGTGATTTCATGGCTTCTGGGTAGCAGTCTGTTGTCAGCGTTGGTTCTGAGTCTGATTCAACGCAGACGACCCCAGATAGGTTCTGCTCTCAAAGTGGAATCCAATCAAACGCCTCAGCATTTGCTCTGGACCCTCATCGCGGCACTAACTGTCACTCTCTGGGTATATGCTTGGACTCTGTTCGTCGACCTAGGGCTAGTCCTCGACTTCCGAAGTTTCCTTCCCGGATTCAATGATTTGACAGCAACACGTGCTCTGATGGTTCCAGTCTACTTCGTTCCGATCGTCATCTACTTCTATGTAGAGAGTAAGTGGCTGATAGGGGCAATGCGAACCAAGGTAGAAGAAACATGGACTAAGACATGGATTTATTGGACTCTAGGAGCGATTCTTATCAAGTGCGGCCCGTACTTCGTCTTACTGGCATTAGACTATGGATTTGGACTAGTCACAGGATTTCCTCTTCTACCTGGAATGTTGGGCTTCTCGTTCCTGTTCTTCTACGCATTCACTCCGTGGTTCGTGGTCACGACTGTGGTGCTTGTATGGGGACATCATCTAACAGGCCATCACTGGCTTGGAACCATGGTGAATGCACTAGCCTTCAGTTGGGTATTGGCATCATTGCTTGCAATCGCGTTCTGACTCATTGACGATGCATTCAATGCAACGACCGGTGATTTACAATGAGTCTGTGAGTCTTAACGGAGTTCCGATTGCTTGTGTTTGTATTAGGTGGCCTTCTTGTCATCTAGCCATTGGAGGTTGTCTTTGTCTAGGCGCTTTATTCGAGTCTTAGACAACCATTGTTCAAACTCAGCTAGGTTCTCAACTCCGCCCTCGGCTACTGCTCTATAAATCAGGTTGCTTATGCCATTCTGTAGAAGACCGCGTATGTGATAGTGCCTCTTGATGTTGAGAATCGCGTCCTGTTGGGCCTCGTCCAACTTTCCCTCCAAAGCTTTCACAAGTGCAAATCCTGTCGTACTCACATTTGTCGTTAGCCAGAGGTCAATGCTCCATGGACCTGATTCTCCCTGATACTCATCAATTCCCAGCTTGATGGAATCCTGTTCGTGATAGTCCGTCACTCGAATCTCCTTGATTCCCTCCATCCGCAATAGCACCGCAATGAGATGTTGTGTTGTTTCCATCAGGTCACCAAGCAGAACCAGCGCATGGATGTCGATGTCCCTTTTCACTATCAAGTCTAGGGCTACACTCCCAACAACACGAGCATGACCGTACGCGTTCAGAAGATCTAGAATGTCTAGTGTTTCGACTATTCGCTCGGCCTCTTCTCGGAGATTGCTATCGTCAGTCATGCTGGCACCAAGTGAAGTTCAGTTGGAGACATGCCTCGATTGGACTCAGAACGTCTAAGGTATATGAGCTCATTTCATATGGACAGCCACGTGTTCACAGTCAATTTAGTTCCATTTGAGGCCAAGCAATTGCTCAGTTACGTGCCATAGACGCTTCTGCGCCTCCTCATCATACGAGGCTTCCGAGGACTGTTGCTCCTGCTTCCTGGCAAAGTACTTCCCGGTCACACCTTCCAACTCTGGAGAAGAAGCAACATAGACTGATGTTTCAGCCCCCTCTTTTGGGCTGATTTGGAGTGGCCGGACCATCTTGAACATGATCTTGTTCCAAAGGCCCCCCATGCTGCTGCCCATTTCAGTGGCCACAAAGCCGGGATGGACTACGTTCACTGAAACTCCTGTGCCATTCAGGCGCCGGGCCAATTCATAGGTGTACATTACAACCATTAGCTTTACGTCACCGTATGCGTTCATTCCCCGATACCTTCTCTCCCTTTGCAGGTTATCAAAGTCTACTTTGGCCCTGAAGTGCATTCCTGATGTGAGATTAATCACTCTGGACGGCACACTCGCCTTCAGTATTGGAAGAAGCTCATGAGTTAGAAGAAATGGTCCGATGTAGTTCACAGCAAATGTCTGCTCAAATCCGTCTACTGTGACTTGACGCTTGCGATAGGCAGCGCCGGCATTGTTTATGAGAACATCGAGTCGGTCATACTTCGCTGTGAATTCTTTGGCAAACTGACGTATTGAGTCAGTCGAAGATAGGTCACATAGCATAAGGTCGATCCGATCATTCCCGATCTTATTGACAATCTCAGACCTGGCCGCCTCTCCACGTTCCGCATTGCGAACGACCATGACTACAGTTGCATCCAACTCAGCCAATGCAAGGGCGGTTTCCTTGCCGATTCCAGAGTTGCTGCCAGTTATTATGCACACCTTTCCATTCATATCGCTAGCATCTATCTCTTGGTCCTTGTCTGTCGCCACAGAATCACCCATTACACTGGTCGACTGCTCCGCACAGTGGAGCTGTACTTAACATCTTTGCTAGATGACCTTCCAGAACAAGTAGTTGTGAGCCCTGCAACCAAGTATACTCAATACAGTCAGTGACTGCGAGTAGTGGCTTCTCACTATGCAATAGCGAGGTAGATATGAAGGAACTCAGATAGATACACAGGTTTCCGTACGGTTGATGCCTTTTACTTCATGTACTGTCTTCATCAACCTTCGCAGGTCTTCTACTGAAGGGAGTTCAGCATAGGCAATCACATCATAGGGGCCAGTCACGACGTCGACTCTGGTTATGCCGTCAATCTCCTCGATGGATTTGCATGCGTCCCAGATCGTTCCAGCTTCGGCTTTGATTAGGATTACGACTGATACCATCCTCATTCACCTCGAGTAGAGATATAGTATGCACCGTTGTAGGTTGTAAAAAGCCTTCCGTAGAAGAGGAGGCCTGAGGCCCCCTCGATTGCTCCAGCTGCCCGAAGACTAGGTGCTCTTCTTGTCAAGGAGTATCTGGAGTTTGGTCGTGGTTTCATCAATCAGCTCTTTCATGTCCTTGAGAAGGTCCTCAGACATATCTTCTCTCAGACGCTCAAAGAGAGTCCAGCCTGTTCGTTGAAGCTTCCTGAAGCTCTCGAAGACGTCACGGGCCTCCTCAGGGAATGAGCCGAACCATGGAAAGGGCATACCAGGGAAGGGGAATCCTCCTGGGAAGTCTTTTCTTCGCTCTTCGTGTTCCTTCAGGAATTTCTCACCCTCTTCTGTCAGTGCATACCGTTTGACGCCCGCTTCTTGATCGGGTATTTCCTTTGTGTACCCTGAGTCCAGAAGCCATGACAGCAGCGGATACACCGAACCAGGGCTCGGCTTCCAGCGGTTGTCTGTCTTTTCCGCAATGTCTCTGATCAACTCAGCACCAGACATCGGTTTCTCTTTCAAGAGGTTCAGCACGTAGTGACGCAGAAGTCCCTTCGGCGCTGACGCCATTCTTCTCATCCAGTGTCCACGCGATCTGTGACCGTGTTTATTCATTCCGTATCTATCATCACACATTTCGTCTTCTTTCTCCATTATACTAGCGATATCAAAACCGATATCGCTTCCGATATCTATATTGATATCGCTGTTGATATAAGCCTTTGCAAGCAGAACCTTCCGAACAAGTGGCTTAAATGAAACGAGCCGCAGGCAGTCACGAGGCCACGCGATTGAAACTCACCTCTGATTCATTCTCAAAAGCATGTGACTTCATCCGGAAGAATGCCAGGGATGTTGACCGCGCGCTGTTTGAGTACCATTTTGAGAACGGCCATGCCAATGATGTTCTTAGGGAGCTGAGAAAGTATCAGAACTCCGATGGCGGATTTGGAAATGCAATAGAGCCCGATCTTAGGTTGAGGGCGTCCTCCCCGTTCGCGACTTCCGTGGGACTTCAGTACTGTGTGGAAATAGGCCTCGGCGAAGAAAGTTCTGTCATCAAGTCTGCAATGGAGTATCTAGTTTCCACATACGATAGAGAACACGAATACTGGACGTACACCTTCTTGGATGTCAACGAAGAGCCTCATGCGCCTTGGTGGCATCTCGAAGAGATTGCACCGCCCAAGGAGTCCAGTTGGCCAAATCCGAGTGCAGAACTTCTTGGATACTGTCACAGATATGCCAACCTAATTCCCGATGACTTGCTTAGACAGATGAACCAACGCGCTCTGAACAACCTGGAGAGCTCTGAAGCCATCGAAGGACTGTATAATGTGATGTGTTGGGAGAGAGCCTATGAAAGCTTACCTGAGCCCCTCAAATCCAAAGTTATGGAGAAGTTAGAGCGTACTTTCCGTGAGATTGCGCCACTCACACCAGAAGTGCTGAGTGAGATTAGGATATTCTGGCTATCACCGTCTGTTGATTCAATCTTGGCTCGCACTCATCCTGATAATGTGTATCATCTCCTCGACCTAGAAATCGAGAAACAAGCGGAGGATGGTGGTTGGTGGCCAACTTGGAAGTGGGGTCAATTCGAGGACGTCTGGCCCATCGCTGAGAAAGAATGGGCTGGAAAGATCACTCTGAACTGTCTAAAGGCTTTGAAGAGTTTTGACCTAAACAAGTCCTATCTCCCGTAGAGTGCTATATCTCCGGCGGACCCAACTGGATTCGCTCCTCTAGCTGTGCACGCTTACCCCTCCAGGCGTTGAGCCCTTCAGACCACCACGTAGCTCCGGCCTCAATCCACGGCTGGAGGGTTTCATCATCTTCTCTTGGATTACCGGATGTCCGACCTCCGACGATGACCTCGAAGTCTTTCAATCCTCCACGACGTAGCTCGATCAGCTCTAGAATATCGCAAAGGTCGACTGGGGAGAGTTCATCTGGCCACATCCTCGCCGGGATGACACCATCCCATTCTGAAGCCCGCTTGAATGGCGCTTTGCTGGGAAGCATGCCTCCAACCCAGATAGGAATTCTCGGTTTCTGAACAGGGGTGGGCATGAAGGTGACTTCTTTCAGAGTGTAGTGACGACCTTCAAAGGAAAACGGTTTCCCAGACCAGAGGCCGGTTAGGATTTCTAACCCCTCTTCCAATTTCTCGGCACGGATCCTGGCACTGCTTTCCTCACCAAAGACTTCGTGGTCCTCGCTCGTGCCAAGTACTGCGCCCATAATCACCCGCCCCCTCGAAAGCTGGTCGAGCGTAGCCAATGTACGAGCTAGTTTCCATGGTCTCAATCTAGGTAGAGGGGCGTATGTCGGCCCTAGTCTAATTCTCTTCGTCTTCGCTGCGATTGCAGAATAGAGAACCCAAGGGTCAAGTGACTCACTGGGTTGCGGATAGGACATGAGTAAGTGGTTCCAGAGACAGAATGAATCCCATCCAGCATCTTCAGCCATCACAGCCCAGTCGACAATCATCTCTGCAGTCCCCCCCGGGACTGGGGGAATTGGAAGGTCGATCGCGAATCTCATGTGAGATGCCCCCTAGGTTGATGGGGCAGTCTTGCGAGTATTAGAAGTCTTAGCTCTGGGCTAATCTTGCTGGCGTTCGGGTATGCATCCAGCCCATGAACATATAAAGAGAACAACAAGAATGATTACAAACCAGGAGCCGTAGGTCGCCAACTCATAGATTGGGTAGCTGTATTGACCTACAATTGAGGAGAGAAGGTTCAGGTCTACAAGGGCCCAAGTTGCTAGGATTACTGCTGCAACAATCACGCCTATTAGTTTCTTTGAGATGCTACGCTGGTCACTCATTTTCTTGGGCCCCGAGGTGAAGCGGCCCGCTCTTAAGTAATCCTCTTGGTGCTGTTTCGAGGTGTTGACCACCGTGATACATCTATACAGACACTTTTCAGTGAGAGAACCAAACGAGAGTCATGGATCTGCTGGAAAGACTGGGTCAATATCTTGTGTGGGCTGACCACGCTATCTGGGATATTGTGACAAAACTGACTGATGATGAATTCACTCGACTGCTCGGTGAGAACATGCATAGTATATGCGCAAGGTACGTCCACTTGGCTGAGGATATCTGGCAATGGTACCACGACTGGACTGGTGAGAGTCCCGAGGACGAGCCTGACTTTGAGAACATGCTAAGGGAGGAGCTATTCGAGAGCATTGCCGCCTACGAGAGAAAGCTTGTTGGCCTGATTAAGAATAGAGCTTTTGACACCCTAGAATTGGATGCCGACGGCAAGAAGGTTAGGTTGGTGTTCAGTGAGTTTCTGTTTCATATGGTGAACCACGCCACGTATCACCGAGGACAGATTGTGGCCGGCCTCAGAGAGCTTGGCAAGAAGGTCCTTATGACTGACTACGTGCCGTTTCGGATTGCTACTGCTGAATAGTTGTACAGCTGCACTTCTGAGCAATCCGTCTGGTGAAAGAGTATAAGGGAGCAACCATATCTTGTCGATTTGAGTTTGAATTGCCAGAGAATGTGCTGACTCTCATTGAGCAGTCGGGATTTGACCAACATGTCGCACCATTCGTAAAACCCAATCTAGAGGCGTTTGAGAATCCAGAACGTATTCAGATGACTTTACAGTATCTCGAGGAATCAGGAGCACTAGAGGGCATTAGAAAGTTCAAGACTGCTCAGGCAACCAAGGAAGAGGCTCTGCGTGTTCATAAGCCGTATCTCGTACAGTCAGTGGAGCTGATGTCGGAGCTAGGTGGGGGAGTACTGGGTGAGTCTGCCTGGGCCAGCGAAGATTTGTGGTCATCGGCTATGCACGCACTGGGAGGAGCGCTCCTTGCGGCGGAACTTGCAGCTTCTGGGGTTTGCAGACATTCCTTTGCCCTAGTGCGTCCACCGGGCCATCATGCCACAACCTCTTCTTCAATGGGGCTCTGCTTCTTCAACAATGTAGCAGTCGCAGTGAGAGATGTGTTAGTTGAGAATCAAGCAAAGAGGGTTTCCATTCTAGACATAGACGATCACTTTGGAAATGGAACATCAGAGATATTCTATGAGGACCCCAATGTTCAGTTCATTAGTATTCACGAATACGACTACATAAGCTATGGAATTGGGCACTACAGAGAAACAGGGCATGGAAAAGGAAAAGGCACGAACATCAACATACCCCTGCATCAGGAATCTCCAGATTCATCGTACAAGGCCGCCATTGAGAAGATAGTGATTCCAGCCATTGAGAGCTTCAAACCTGACTTGATTGCAGTTTCAGCCGGGTATGACGCTCACTTCGCTGATCCCATTGGGGAGATGGCGGTGGACTCCGAAACGTACTGGTTTATTGCATCCATAGTTGAGAGACTCGTCAAGTCAGGCGGGATGAAAGGGTCATTTTGGGTCCTAGAGGGCGGCTACAATCCATTGACTCTGGGACCGTGCATCAGAGCCACTCTAGAGGGGCTCCAGGGCAAGCCCTGCCCCGAACTTGGAGATCAGGAGAAGAGAACTGAAGAGAAAGGTGTGGTAAGATTCAACCGCAGGACCATCAAGAAGATTTTGGAAACTGTTTCCTCCTTCTTCTAGTCACACGTTTTGATGAGGCTGGCTCTCTTTCCGCTGACGTTTGGATCAGACGTGATTCGAGCAGTCGAAACATTATGCATTCACAATCTGCTGTTTTGACGAAGAGCTGCGGGATGATATGCTTTCACTATCAGTACGAATCCTACTCAAACAGATACTCTAAAAGGTAGTTGGACGTCTAAAGAAATGAGGTGTGGGAATGGGTGAGGAAGAAACCCAAAGAGATGGATATTGGAAGATCAAACTAGTGTTTCGCCTATTGATGCTTGTAGGTTTCATCATTATCTGGTGGGGTTTTGGTGAGCTCGTTGCCGATTACATAATATGGGCAGGTATTGAATGGGTCCGAGTATCTAGTGTCGGTGCAATTGTCATCGGTTTTGGAATCGTCGTTTCT
>CAYFTD010000309.1:0-5169 GCA_964345915.1 uncultured archaeon | reverse complement strand
CAAGTCTCGGCCACTTATTGGTGGTCCGATTGCCAACTTTGCACCATCAAACGTAACATAGGCAATTCTAGTTTTATAAGAGTTGCCAACAGCGTAACGCTTCGTACCCAGAAACCTATCGTTAAATGAATTCTCTGGCTTCATAGTAGGGAAGTGATCACCTGACAAGTGACCTTTCCATCGATCGCAAGGACCTGGACATCATTGGTGCTCTTGATGAGATTGGAGCCAAAGCCTCAGCGAAGCAGCTAGGGGAGACTCTGGGTATTCCTTCGAGGACTGTCAGGTATCGACTCTCAAGATTGAGGAGGACTGGTATCCTTTTCCCTCCTTATGCCATCACAAATGAGCGGAAGTTAGGTCTCGGCAACAACCTCGTTGTACTAGAAACGAGTAGGAGAGGGACGCGTCATCTTCGAGAGGTGATTGAAGCACTCTCGCCATTCTACTGGCATAGCGAGACTTACGGCAAGTACAACGGTTACATCGCTCAGACAGCCTATCCTCTCTCTTCTCCAAGCACAACAAGGGCACTGTTGAGGGTCATGCAGGAAGAAGGCCTCGTGGATGACTACCATATCTTTGACATTGTGGACTATGAGTACAAACGAGCGGATTACGGGTACTTCAACACTGACTTCAGCTGGTCATGGGATTGGACAGAGTGGTACAAGGAGATTGAGAGGAATCTAAGAACCAAGGAGGGGTCTCCACCAAAAATGGAACTCAATCCCAGAGTCGTAGATTTCGACTCTAAGGACGTCCTCCTTCTCAAACACGTTGCAAGGGAGTCAGGGATGACTCAGAAGCAGCTCTCCCATCAACTAGGACTCTCTGAGACCCAAGTCAACAAGAGGCTCCATCGTTTGGAGAGGACAGGCATCATAAAGGGCTACAGGTCCGTATTCTCTCCGTACAGTGACCATGGAATGATTGTCATGTTTCTGGAGCTTGAAGAACCTGTGGATGGCGTTCTCAAGAGTCTCTATGACCTCCCATTTCAACTGTACATCATGATGGAGTCTAGAACGCGATACTGCATTCGCTTCAGTCTCTCATCAAGAGACCACAAGGGGTTCCTTAGGGGCTTTGACATCATTCGTCCTCATGTCGCATCCTACTTCTTCCAGACATTGCATAGTTCTCCTTCGGTCAAACCTTCACATCCACTCGAGTTGCTCGATCAAAGGACGTGTACCTGGAACATCCCTCTGGAGAAATCCATCCAGATAATCCGCAACAGAACCTTCGGTCGTTGACAATACTGAAATACGAGCACCTGAATCTTTGTTCTCTGCAGAATGACCGAGCGAGATAACACTTGCACTCTTCTATGGCCCGGAAAGGACGAGGCACGAGAGCGCGCGTCTTCACAGTCCTTGTTCAAGCTGGAACCCAGTCTGGAGCAGTCAGTCGATTTTGACAACACCCAGAATATGTTTGTCGAAGGTGACAACCTAGAAGTCCTGAAACTGCTTCTGTCATCATACGGAGGCAAGGTCAGAATGATCTACATTGACCCACCATACAATACTGGCGGGACCTACGTCTACAGCGACAGACACCAGACCAGACCCAATTCATCTTCAAACGAGAATCTTCACTCTGGTTGGCTATCAATGATATTCCCAAGATTGCTACTCGCACGCAAGCTGCTGAGGGAGGACGGCGTCATCTTTGCATCGATTGATGACAATGAGGTCCATCACCTACGCATGATGATGAATGAGGTGTTTGGAGAGGAGAATTTTGTTGCTACTATTGTCTGGGAGAAGAAGTTCTCACCACAGAATGATGCCAGATGGTTGTCGGACAACCATGACTACATTCTGCTCTATGCACGCAACAAGGAAAGATGGCGTCCTAATCTGTTGCCGCGTACAGATGAGGCTGACTCCCGCTACAAGAATCGAGATGACGACGCACGCGGTCCGTGGACCTCAAGCGACATGACGGTGAAGACATACAACAAGGACTACGACTATGAGATTACGACACCTTCAGGTCGTAAGGTGAAGCCGCCGAGAGGTAGATGCTGGGGGATGCCGAAGAGTTCATTCCTCGCACTTGTCAGCGAGAATCGGGTCTGGTTCGGCAGCAAGGGGAACAACGTGCCGCGACTCAAGCGTTTTCTCTCTGATGTCAAGCCAGGATTCACTTCTCGAACTATCTGGAAACGCACCGAGGTCGGGGACAATCAGGAGGCTCGACGCAGCATTCGAGAGATCTTTGGTGATGTTGGAGTCTTCGACACCCCGAAGCCGGTCCGACTGATCAAGAGGATGCTGAATCTAAGCACTGAGGCTAGAGAGAATGATGTAGTCCTGGACTTCTTTGCAGGCTCATGTACTACAGCTCACGCAGTTCTCGAGTTGAATCACGAAGACGGCGGCAATAGAAGGTTCATCATGATACAGAGTCCCGAGGAAGTGCCAGCTGACTCAAGACCCAACGAGGCAGGCTTCAAGACGGTCTCAGAGATTGGTTCGGAGCGAATAAGGCGTGTCGCAAGGACGCTGAAGCACGAGGACGACACAAGCAGTCAAGACTTGGGCTTCAAGTACCTGCTTCAAGTTCCATTGCCCTCATGACCAAATCTGAGGTGGGTGGAGTGCTCAAGAATAGTGGTTTGTGATGCCCTCTCTCACAAGGTCCTCTAGAATGTCTATCGAGTCCTCTTCAGACTGATCTTCTCTGCCCAATTCCATCGATTCTGCGGCCTGAGTGCAAACCTGGAGTGCCTTCCCCATGGCCAGCACCAGAGCTTCGTTCTCGTTGATTTCTGGATTGTCAAGGAGAACTTGAGATACCTCGGTACGAATTCTGTTTCTCAATTCATCTTTGGAAATCGGGCTTTGTGTCCTCTCATGCCCTTTTCTGCAGACGAGGATGGTGTTGTAGTTCATACCATGAGCTCGAACGCCACTGGGGGTTTCGCCATGAGTTGGGTACATAGCCGTGACTTGAAACTCAGACCTAATCAGAATCTTGAGTAGAGCTGACCATGCCTTTGGACGCTTGTGCTGGAATACAAACGTGAGTAGTCCATCATCCTTGAGCACTCTGTTGAGTTCCCTGTACACCTGCGTCATGGAGTCTACAAAGAAGCTATCTCCTTTGCCGATCTTGGAGTTCACTAGGATCTCTCTGTCATCTGCACTTGATGGCGCAACTGACAAGTTGCGAAATGCATCAGGGACTATCTTTTGAAGCCATACGTAGAAGAATTCAGACAGCTCCGAATACATGATGTTGTCATAGTATGGGGGGTCTGTGACTACTGCATCAACAGAGTTGTCCGGGAGCATACCCAAGTCATCTGATGAGCCACAAGTGAGAAGCGTGTCCTTTCCCTCTTTGAGGTCGTTGAAGGAGTCTGCAAAGTCTGCGTCTATCCGGTCACCTAGGATTGCCACACGTTCTCTATGCCTGACGACTCCTCCCTCAATTCCAGTGTTCGAGTTGAATCTTATTTCATGGGGACTTCTCTGGTACTTGAGGGCCCTCAGACCCTTCAGGAAGTACCTCCGAAAAGTGCCTCTTCCCACTCTGGCACCCCAGACATTGTTCTCGACTGGCGTTGTTGGTGGAGAGAAGTAGTGTCCTCCAAAGAGCGGTTCAAGCTTCCGTGCGGCGGTGTTGTATATGCAAAACATGTTGTTGGCGTTCAGGGCATCGGAGAATGTGAGTGCAAAGAACTCCCTGAGCGAGTTATCTTCGATCTTGAGAATCTCTTCCATTATCAATGCCAACGACAAGAGTTGACGCTCGTTGAAGAACTGATGATATCTATCATAGACAAGACACCGAGGTCTCATTGTCGCCATCTTGCTCCAAGGCACACGCTTGTCAGGGATGATGTTGCCCATAAGCCGATTCTTTTGACGGATGAACTCACTCTTTGCCTCTTCAAAGCGTGAAAGGTCATTTTCGTCGGGTATCTTGAAGTTTCTACCGCAGTTTCTGCAGTCGTACTCGATGGCGAACATCTCCTCAGTCGGCGGGTTGCCATCTGATAGCCATGCAGTAGTCAGGTCGCCATGATTACCGCAAGAAGGACATGTGTATTCCTTGTTTGTTGAGTATCTCTCAGAAAGGTCCATACCACAACCACATAGAGGGTCTGCTCTTGATTTGACTATCTTCTCGCAGTCAGGACAATAGTATACTCTCCCTTCCGACCCAAGATTCGCCAGCAGAAACGACTTGAAGAGAGGAACCTCATCACCGCAGTCTTGGCAGTTGATCTTCCTGACCCAGAAGATGTACATTGCGTCGCTATCGTGGTCTTTGCTGCATCTGGTCTTGTAGAATGAGAGAATTCTGGTACCAATGGTCTCTTCGATTCTCGTGAACTCCCTTGTGGCACTATCTGGGTCCACATTTTCAAGCTCTTTTTTTGTGATGAACCATGCCATAGGATTGACATCAACGCCTATCATCTTGCATCCTAGACGATGCCCTTCGACGATTGTTGTGCCGCCACCCATGAAGGGGTCAAGGATGACTGGTGGAAAACCTTCAGCATTGGTGAGCTGGACGCGCTCGTAGTATCGATCCATTGGGTTTCTTTCCAAGAAACTGGCAAGAATGATTGCTCTGAATGTACAACCTACTCTTCTGGCGAACCACTTGTGCATGTGGTATATCGGTTTCCTAGAGTTGCTCTCACTCCAAGCTATCTCATCGATTTCCTTGGTTGGAAAGCTTCTCTCTATGAAGACCATTGTCAGTTCCCTCATAGGTGCAGTGTCCAAATACTAGCATCATCGTGTGGGTATAATGATGGTACCTCTGCAACCTCCTTGAAACCCATAGTGTTGTAAAAGGAGCGCCCGAGGTCATTCTCTTTCTCCATAAAAAGATAGATGACTCGAAGGTGGTGTCTGTTCATGGAGTAATGGTCTGATGCATCCTGAATCAGCGTTTCCACAAGCTTCCTGGCAATTCCCTGTCTTCGAAACTTAGGATTCACTCCGAGTCCAATCAGCTCCACAACCCCATCATCAAGGCCTCCCCTGATGTCCCAGCTAACAGTGCCGATAACCTCTTGGTCCTCCAGACAAAGAATGGTTCGGAATCGCAACAGGTCGTCCGCGAACTCTTCCGCTAGTTTGGCATTGTCTTCTACTTCGGACACAAAGAGTTTCACCAGCAATTCTCTGTCAG
>CAYFTD010000308.1:0-5778 GCA_964345915.1 uncultured archaeon | reverse complement strand
GAGTTGCAGACAAAGGCTGTGGGTCCCACCCACTCGAACTGCTCATTAAAATCAATGGACTCGCCGCATTTTGGACAAGAAAGCGAGTCAGAGTTGGATGGATCCAAGAGCGCCCGGGTCAGTGACTCAAACTCAACTGTTCCGGGAGTGCTCTGTCTTGCGGGATTCATGTGCTGCTCTACAATTCCATCATGTTTAAACCGTGTATAACTTGAATCATACCTCTCAGTTCTGATGCTGCAATTGGGTTCCGGTTAGCAATGGTTTCATCCCATACGGAATCGGCGGATATATGAACCAGTGCTAGCGGCAAAGATTAACACCCAGTGTTTCAGGTGGCCCAAATCATGAAACATACACAACTGTCTGATGCCCTTCAAGGGGTTTCTGTAACTACAGCGACGCCATTCATGAAGAATATCACTTCCGTCGACACGTCGGCCGTGTCGAGCAACCTGGAATACCTAGTGCGCGAAGGAATACAGTTGGTCGTGCCGTGCGGTAACACGGGTGAGTTCTACTCTCTGTCTGAAACAGAATGGAAACAAGTACTGGAGGCCACCGTTGAAACTGCAGCCGGTAAAATGATTGTCATTGCTGGGGTTGGTCATTCGACGACAACCGCTACAACCATGATCCGTCAAGCCGAAGAGCTTGGTGCGGATGGCGTGATGTTGATGTATCCCCAACACGTCTTCAGTTCTGAAGAGGGCCTGCTCAACTACGTCCGCACGATACTCGATGCCGCCGGCGAAATGGGCGTAGTTCTTTACAAGAAAGGTCCCTTGCTTACTGACAACGTATTGGAGATTATCATTGGACACGAAAGTCTGGTTGGTGTGAAGTACGCATTTGGACGAATCGTTGACTTCGCTAGAACAGTGCAGACCTTGGGCAAGTCCATCGTATGGTCTTGCGGCACAGCGGAGAGATTCGCACCATTCTTCTGGTTGGCTGGAGCGTCTGGTTTTACGTCTGGACTTGGTAACTTTGCACCTAAGGTTTCACTTTCGATGCTTGATGCACTTAGACAAGAGGACTATGCAGAGGCCATGAAGCTCCAAGGATTGATCAGTCCTCTTGAGTATTTGAGAGAAGGAAGAGGAACGGCGAATAATGTGCCAGTTATCAAAGTCATGCTGGACCACATCGGACTAACTGGGGGGGATTGCAGGCCTCCGATTCACCCAATGAGCAGAGTCGAGAAGGAGCTTGCCATTCAGGCCACTGCAGACTGGGGCCTCTCTCAAGGATGATTAGAACTCTTCAGAGATATCCACATCCACTGAGTTGCGGCATTCTTGGCACACGAGTGTCTGGGGGCCAATCCAATGGACTCTGTCCAGTTCAATTCGTGACTGGCAGTGAGGACAATACACCGGAATGGAAAAGGTCGCACCCGGCCCGTAAGCTCTTGTGTAGTCGCCAGCTGTGAACATCTGTGCTTCGTAACCTGCTCGAACTGCTCTGTCTAAATCGACTCCTCTCCGTATTTCAGCTCTGCCCACAAATGCGAAAACGAGTCCGATCAAACAGAAGGTTGCAACAAGCCCTATAATGATAGGTACAAGGATCGGGAATACGTACTCTCCTATGCCCAAAGCTTGCAGGAATATCAGTACCAGAACCATGGGAAAAGCAAACACTAGACACATGATGCCAGCTATCTTCAGTCCGACATTCTGGCTCAACACAGCTCACTGTGTCCAAGCTTCCGAATCTCCCTATAAAGAATCTGAGGAGGTAATGGAACCAATGGAGGTCGTGCATCCTTCTGGCCTTGGCCACCTACATTATAAAGAAGAGCGCAGACTGAATAATCATGAGCGAACGGTTTCCGATTGAAGGTGCTAGCAAGAAGGACCTTCCAGGAATCGTTGTACTTCTGCAGGACACGGACCTTCCACCCGATGGGATTGAGCCACACGTAGATGACTTTCTTATCATTCGAAGTCCTCATGCTGTGACAGGGCCGGAGATTCTGATTGGATGTGTGGGCCTGGAGGTCTACGACAGATACGCACTTCTCCGATCACTCGCTGTGCATCCAGACTTTCAAGGAAGAGGAATTGGAAAACAACTGGTGAGCCGGATCATAGAAAGAGCGAGAGTCAAAGGGATTGGTCAATTATACCTGCTCACAGACACAGCCGAAGACTTCTTCCGAAAGATTGGGTTCGACTATGTTGACCGGGAAGATGTCCCTGCATCCGTTAGACAATCAATCGAGTTCACTACTCTCTGCCCAACAGCTGCAAGCTTGACCAAGAGAATCTAGTTCTTGCCTCTATTGCATATCAAGAATGTGTGCCGCCCAACCGGCCGAACGTGCGATGGCAAAAAGATCCGTATTCAGTAGATAGCTGATTCCAAATGATTCGTACACTGCGGCGTTGTAGAGGTCCACGTTTGGATGGACGACCTTGCCTTTCTTCTCCAGTATCAAACTGCTTCCTACCTCGGCAATCTCGTCAATGTTGGATAGTCGCTTGGTCCAGCGAGCGTCGTCTTCTCCCCTCCTCTTTAGAATCTCTCGAAGAACCTTTGCTCGAGGATCCATACTTCGATAGATTCTATGCCCTAGTCCGAAGATCTTCCCCCCGCGACCGAGTCTATAGGCAAGGAGATTCGAGACTTGGGGATTTCCCCCAATCTCCTTGATCAATCTCATGGCCTCTGTTCCAGCTCCGTGGTGAAGTGGACTAACATGCTTGTCTAGAGCCGCGAGAGTCGCTTTGGAAATCGAGTCGGTAGAACGATACGTGCTCTCCAGTGCGGAAAGTGAAGGGTTGTCTGGATCATCCATGTGAAGCATCATGCTGGTTTCAAGTTCTCGAGCAGCGATATCATTCAGAGTGGTTTCATTGAGCATCCAAAGGAAGTTCGCCGAATGGCCCAGTGTGGACCTTGATGTAATCGGAAGCTTTCCATGAATTGTTCGCCACTCGGCAGCTACAACTACAGGAGCCATTGCCACAAAGAGTAAGGCTGTGTCTATCGCACTTAGTCCGTGGTCGCCTTTGTAGAAGTCTAGTGACTCTGCCAGACGTTTGAGCCCAATCGAGTTTAGTACCTCTGGAACATCAAGTGTGAACGAACCTTGAATGCTGCCGAATTCAGATAGTATCGAATCGATATCTTGCTCTCCTATGTTACGGAGTTCATTCATTCTCTTGATGAACTGCTTGCTCTCTTCTGGACTCGGAAGGTGCCCATTAAGAAGAAGATACGTGACATCTTCATACCTATGAGACTTGGCCAATTGGGTGGCATCATGCCCCCTGAAACAAAGCATCCCCTTTACTGCATCAATCCTGCTGATTGGTTCCACAGACTCTCGCCTCAGCAGGTGGCCTCTCCATACCTTGGACTCTAAATGCTGTCTGCAATCACAGCAGTGAGATCAGCCAGCCTATGACTGTAGCCCATCTCGTTGTCATAGAATCCTAGTGCCTTCACCATATTCCCGATGACCGTTGTCGTCAGTGAGTCATAGCTGCATGAATGAGGGTCTCCAATGAAGTCAGATGACACAAGAGGCACATCCACGTATGCCAAATAGTCTGCCAGAGGTCCTGTTTCAGAGGCCTTCTTGAAAGCCGCGTTGACTCCCTCAACATCAGTTTCCTTCTCTACGACTACATTCAGATCAACAATCGACACATCCATGACCGGCACCCTGAGCGCCATGCCATCGAGCTTCCCAGCAGCCTTGGGATACACAAGTCCAATTGCCTTTGCTGCCCCAGTGGTCGTTGGGATTATGTTCCAACATGCTGCACGCGCCCTTCGAAGGTCCTTGTGCGGACCATCAAGCATGACCTGATCATTTGTGACAGCGTGTACAGTCGTCATCAAGCCTCTCTCTATTCCAAAGCTCTCGTCGATGACCTTCACCATTGGAGCAAGACAGTTTGTTGTGCAAGATGCATTCGATATGATGTCATGCTTAGCCGGGTCATAGTCACTATCGTTCACACCAGGTACGACAGTGAGCATCTCTCCTCCTTTCCCTGGCGCACTCAAGACAACCTTCTTGGCCCCCGCGGTGAAATGCTTGCCTGCATCATCACGTTTTCTGAACAGACCTGTGCACTCAACAGCGATGTCAACACCAAGGTCCTTCCAAGGAAGGTTTGCAGGATCTCGCTCTGAGACCACCTTGAGCTCTTGGCCATTGACCTTGATGTGGTCCTTACCTGCCTTGACACTTCCTTCGAATATACCCATCACTGTGTCGTACTTCATCAAGTGAGCAATGGTCTTGACATCCATAAGGTCGTTCAGTCCAACAACCTCGAACTCCTTCTTAGTCATTGCCGCCCTCAGAAAGCCGCGGCCAATTCTTCCGAAACCGTTGATACCAACACGAACAGTCATGACAATACACCTGCTATGGTTGTCCTCGGCGATGACGGCTCGATGCTCCGCTATATTTGTTGCGTATGCTTCAAGCGATGAGAGCATATATCATTGGGAGGAGCTAGCCTCATTCAGTTGATTCGGATGATTGAGGAAGTCACGAGCTATCTAGACCAGAAAGCTGAACGCGCCCTGGACGACCTGAAGAGCATCGCAAGCATTCCTTCCATTGCGGCCAAGAACGAGGGGATAGAGGAGTGCTCACGGATGCTAGTAGATATGCTAGAGGTGCTTGGCCTCAAAACGGAGCTTCATCACACATCAGGTGCGCCAGTCGTAACTGGCCAACTTGACGCACGTGCATCTAAGACTCTTATGTTCTATAATCACTACGATGTACAACCCGCTGAGCCTTTGGAGTTGTGGGAAAGTCCGCCTTTTGAGCCTATGTCGCGCGGTGGACGTCTATACGGAAGGGGAGTATCTGATAACAAGGGAGATCTTGTTTCTCGAATCTGGGCTGTCAGAGCTTTCTTAGAAACCGGAAGCAAGATTCCAGTCAACATCAAGTTCGTGGTTGAGGGTGAGGAGGAGATAGGTAGCGTTCATCTTCAGGAATTCACCAGCAAGAACAAGGACTTTCTGAATGCAGAAGGTGGGATTTGGGAGTTCGGTGGGGAAGGCTACGATGGCGTTCAACAGGCATGGCTTGGGCTGAAGGGAATCCTCTATGTCCAGCTGGAGGTGGAAAGTCTTAGTCGCAATGTCCATTCGAGTGCTGGTGGATATCTCCCGTCAGCACCCCAGAAACTCGTTTCCGCACTGAGCACGTTGAAGGACTCGAACCATCGGATTCTCATAGATGGGTTCTATGACGGGGTGAAGCCACTATCAGACAAAGAATGGAAAGCGATTGACAAGATAGACCTGCATGAAGAAGATATGAAGAAGGAATACGAAATATCGGAGTTTCTCAATGGTCTGTCTGGACGAGACCTTAAGGAGGTCGTCTATGGAGCGCCTAGCAGTTCCATATGTGGTCTGACGAGTGGCTATCAGAGAGAGGGATCCATGACGGTTCTCCCAGGAAAGGCATCAGCCAAGATCGAGTTCAGACTCGTAGAGAATATGGACCCAGAAGATATCTTGCAGAAGCTACGTAAGCACTTTGACAGACATGGGTTTGCTGATGTCAAGATTGCTTGGTACGAAGGCTATCCAGCCGCCAAGACTCCCGTGGACCATCCGTTCGTTGACGTCGTGAAGAGAGCAAACGCGAGGGTGTTTGGAGACCTTTGCGTACACCCAACGACTGCGGGCTCCGGTCCTCTGTATCTGTTCAAAGACCGTGTACCAATGGTGTCTATAGGAGTGGGTGATGTTGAATCTAGAGGCCACTCTCCCAATGAGAGCATA
>CAYFTD010000307.1:0-1709 GCA_964345915.1 uncultured archaeon | reverse complement strand
GCATATGGCATATCTCCCCAGGACATGAACTTGCCAAAGTCAATGTACCAAAGAGCGTCCAAAGAAATAATCACCTCTGAGCCGACCCATGCAAGACGGGGTGCAACCGCAATGATGAGAAGGACTATCGAGGAACGTTTCTCGGATACGTCTAACAGTGGTGATCCCACATGTTGCTTCTTCAGATGCAGAGCAAGACCCAAGGTGAGAATATAGAGAGCAGACCAGAGAGCCACAACTATGAAGAATGGGTACATGGACCCACCAACGAGCCTCAGCAGGAACGGAGGGATTAGGTTCAGAATTACGGCAATAAGGAGAAGCATTCCCTCTCTTCTCATTAAAGCACGGACAAGGACTTGTGAGTATTTCCTCTCAGACTCACCGGTGGACTCCAAAAGGGTCACTCCTGCTCAATTGGCACCCTTGTCCGTGTGTAAGCGAAGAGATGCCTCTGTCTTCTCCAAAGACGTCGGACGGACTGACTCTACCATATTCTCCTGTAACTCTGAAGTGTGAACTGCCGAGCTCCCTCTACCATTCAGAATGATCTGCCTGGTAACCTGTCCCAGATAGCCCAACAAGATGTCGCCGTTGAGCTTGCTTGAGCCTAGTCTTCTGTTAGAGAACACTATGGGGATCTCAATGACCTTCAGAGAGCTGTCATAAGCGAGTATGTCTAGCAAGAACTTGGATTCGGAGTCTCCTATACCATCAACCAGAATCCGATTTGACTTGAAGGCTGCAAAGCCACTCATTGGATCCTTTATGCGAACTCGTAGGAGAGCCTTGGCAATCAATGTCGCTCCCAGACTCAGTACCACCCGATGACGAGGCCACCCGTCAACACCGCCTCCAAGCACATATCTGGAGCCCACGGCTATATCATAACCTGGGTCAAGATTCTTGAAGAGTGCGGGAAGATACCTTGGATCGTGCGAGAAGTCCGCATCCATTACTGCGACGTGTCCGTTTCCTGCTATCCTTGCGGCGTCCCTCACTGCACTTGAAATGCCACGGAGCCCTCGCCGTTCAAGAAGCCTTACGTCAAAGTTCCAACTGAGATTCTCAACTACTCTACATGTTTCATCGGTGCTTTCGTCATCCACAACGACCACTGAAACTTCCTCATCTCCCATGTGTTTGTTGATGAGAGGTATCAGGCGACCTATGTTCGCTTCTTCATTGAGGGTTGGGATGATCACCGTCTTCATTAATGGGTACTCCCCGCAAACGGAACACAGAGTCTGAGGTCACATTATGACTGTACCAGACATTAAGAACATTCTGGAACATGAAGCTGCCGGAAGAAAGGGTCATTTTGAGCCTCCGGCTGCCTCCAACGCCGCGCGAGCCGTTTCGATTCCTTTCAGATTGTTGACAGGAATCCAATTCTCCGTAGGAATGTTGACGGCATAGAGTCGCCCCTCCTTTGCCAGGACAGGGCTTACAGTGTTCTCGAAAGAGGACTCCTCTTCAAGAGATACTAGCCGGCGGAAGTAGTCGTAGGCTTCAGGATCGAACAGAGTAATGCCCGTGTGTGCCGGCACAGCGATGAGAGGATACTTCGTTATGTCTGAAACCATACCTTCCTTGATGATCATTCCAGAGTACTGGAAAGGAGTTTCCGGTACGACGATGAAGGTGCTGATACAGCCATTCTTTTTGCCCTTGACGTGCCCCTCGAGGAACACCTCACCACATGGTCG
>CAYFTD010000306.1:0-5466 GCA_964345915.1 uncultured archaeon | reverse complement strand
GGTCGTCGCTATGACCGGGGATGGAGTGAACGACGCCCCGGCAGTAAAGACGGCGGATGTCGGAGTCTCTATGGGTGTGCGCGGAGCAGATGTCACAAAGGAGGCCTCAGACGTCATCCTGACAGACGACAACTTCGCCACAATAGTGACGGCAGTCGAGAAGGGCAGAGAGATATACGCCAACATTCGCAAGTTTGTGAGGTTCTTGCTTGCTGCCAACTTCGATGAGATCTTTCTGATCTTCACAATAATCATGCTAGGCTTCCCACTGCCAATAACCCCAATCCAGATACTGTGGCTGAATCTCGCAACAGATGGATTTCCTGCATTGGCACTTGGTGTAGATCCTCCTGAGGAAGGAGTGATGGAGAGGCCACCAAGAAGACCGGGAGAGAAAATGATGAACAGAGGTATGATCCTTTTCGTCATAATTGCGGGGTTTGTAGCATTTCTATCAGCTGCTACAGTCTTCTTCTGGTCTCTCGCGACTTATGGCGGATGGATTCCAGGCTTCACAGGTCCACCAGTGGACTGGACGACTGAACCATGGGTAGGTGCCCTCCGACATGCTAGGACGGGAGTCTTCGCGAGTGTTGTGACCTTCGAACTCATGTTTGTGTGGAACTGCAGAGACGAGTACAGGCCGGTGTGGAAGACACGTATTAGAAACTCAAGGACACTAATCGGCGCAGTCTTTCTGTCCGTTCTCCTCACATTGGGCACAATCTACCTTCCATTCATGTGGCCGCTCTTCCAGACAACCCCTCTGTATGCAATTGACTGGGCGATAATCATTGCAACCTGCATTCCAGCGCTGCTGATTCCGCCTCACATCATCTTTGGTCATTGGAGAAGGGATAAGGACTAGGACGGGAGGCGTTTCTCCAGCCAACCGTACATGTCACCCAGAACTTGCTCATTCTCCGGTTCTTCGATGAGCTCATGATAGAGTCCATCGTAGAGTCTGAATGTCTTGTCTGCCGAAGCTATGGTCTCATAGAACTTCTCGCTTTCATCTGCCGGAACCAGCTTGTCCTCCCCCCCCTGCTGGTAGAAGACCGGCAAAGTAATGCGTGGTCCGAAGTCAAAAGACTCCTTCGAGGCCTTGAGAGCCTCCATCCCGAATCTAGGAGTGACTTGTTCAAACCTGAGTGGGTCTTCTTCGTGGCGCCTTATTGCCTCAGGATTCCTCGTACCATCTTCGTATTCTGTGAAGTCACCGAAGTATCTCTTTACGTTGAGAATCGAAAGGATGTTTGCGAAGAGCTTCGTGACCGGGTTTATGTCTATTGAATGAGCCACGGCCGGACATTGCAGCAAGATTCCGTCAACAGTGTTCGGATATGCGACAACGTATCGAATTACTTTCAGACCCCCTAGTGAGCCACCGAACAAGTAAGTCAGCGTGTTCAAGTAACGATCCTTTGACTGCATCACAATGTTCTGAATGTCTTCAATATACTCGTCAAACCGCATGACGTGTCCCTTACGTCCTTCGAAGTGGCCAAAGCCTCTCATGTCAGGTGCAAAGACAGCGACTCCTCGCTCAGCGAGATATTCTCCTAGAACCGCAAGGTCGAGGCCGTGACTGCCAAGGCCATGAATAGCAATCAGTAGCGCACGAGGCCTTTCATCATCAGGTATCCAGGTAGCCATGAACATTCGCGTTCCGTCATAGCCTATGTACTTGCTCTCCTTGAACCTCATCTCAGTCACCGAAAAGGCATGCAGCCCCTGAGTATTAATGTTCCCGCAAACTCAAAATGAAGTGAGAGTGGCCCGGGAGAGCCACTCGCAGACTTTCAGACTCCTAGAACCTATTGGGCACAGGTTCATCGCCGCTATAGTCATAGAATCCCATGCCGGTCTTCCTGCCTAACCAACCTGCTCTGACCATCTTCCGAAGAAGCGCCGGGGCCCTATATTTGCTGTCTTTGAACTCGTTGACGAAGTAGTCGGAGATGTGTAGTGTTGTGTCAAGCCCGACAAAGTCAAGTAGCGTCAATGGTCCCATGGGCCAGTTCAGACCGAGCTTGACTGCAAGGTCCATATCCTCAACAGTGGCAACGCCTTCTTGAATCGCAAAGACTGCTTCATTGAGTGCAGGGACCAATAGCCTGTTGACTGCGAATCCCGGTGCTTCGTTGACCAGTACGGTTTCCTTGCCAATCTTCGCAGAAACATCCTTGATGACATCTACAGTCGCATCATCAGTTGCCTGACCCTTGATGATCTCAACAAGACGCATCACGGGCACAGGGTTGAAGAAATGCATGCCTATGAACAGATTGGGCCTCTTTGTCACAGCGGCCATTTGGGTGATGCTGATACTCGAAGTATTTGAAGCCAGAATTGCATGCTTCGGTGCCAGCGCGTCGACCTCTTTCCAGACGTCAAGCTTTAGCTGCACAACCTCGGGGATGGCCTCGATAACAAGATCGGCGTCCTTGACTGTTTCCTTGAGATCTAGCACACCTTTGATTCTCCCAAGAACAGCATCAATCTCTTCCTGAGTTATCTTGCCCTTCTTCAGCCCTCGTTCAAGATTCTTCTTGATGGTGGTCATGCCCTTGTCTATGAACTTCTGGTCAATGTCCCGCATCTTTACCTCATAGCCTGCCTGGGCACAGACATGAGCGATTCCATTACCCATTAGACCAGCACCCAGGACTGCTACCTTCTTGATTTCCATCCTTTCCGTCCTCTCTTGTTTGGATTCGATGCTTCTCGTTCGCGTGGTGGTCAGTAATATGTTTGACTGTCCAGAAGAAATGAAGAGGACCAGATTCCAGTCCTCTTGTGGACAATGGAGATACGCGGTAACAAACTTAATACTGACAGATGCGAAGATTGCGTAAAGAGCTATCAAGCATTACGTGTACACGTCAGAGGGATAGTCATGGGTGAACGACCACAGTTTCTAAACGTCACTTACTCAGGCTCCGGTCTCACAACCATGGGCCATGAGAGGAAGATGGTGCGTGAAAAGGACGTGAAGTTCGATGGCGAGGATGGTTCAATCGAACTCACAGACATCAGAATAGTATGGATTAAGAAGCCGTCAAGATGGGGCGCGGCCAAGAAGTTCGGAGCGCTTGCTGGGGCTGTTGCAGGAGCCGCGATTCTTGAAGGAATTGGACGAGAGATGGGTGGAGTCGGTGGACGAGCGGTCCGGGGTATTGGACGTGGCCTAGGCTTTGCTGCAGTCGGGGCGGCGATCACTTCCTGGAGCTCAGACTCGTTCTACAACAAAGACGCCAATGGGAACACTGAGAGTCTGGCGATTCCTCTACTGGCCATCAGTCAGGTTGCACAAAGCGGGAATGATCTAATCGTGTCGCTGAAGTCTGGCGGGGACATGCGATTCAGATTCAAGCAGAAGAGAGTCATTCCTTCAATTATGGCCAACGTTTCAGCTGCTCAGAACGAGGGCAAGTGTCCCTACTGCGGCACAAACGCAGGCAATGCTGCGAAATGCCCGAATTGCGGAGGTACTCTAGAAGGTGGCGCAGGTGCCGCTCCGAGTGGAGATTCCTACTGTTCCAATTGTGGAACAGCACTTGACGCGGGAGATAAGTTCTGTGGCCGCTGCGGCCATCCAGTTCGCTAGGTCTTCAACAAGCTGGTGGACCCAGAAACGGTAGCGGACGTAGAAGATAGAAGTGAAGGTCATCGAAAGAGATCTTCATCCTCCGTCCTCTGGACATCCTTGCCGACGTCTTTACCCTCCTCAATAGGATATCCGCGCACAATGACTACAGGGATTGCTTCGTCGGCCTGCCCCATGATTGGTTCAGCAGCACCTGCAAGCTCATCAATGTGGCAAACAGTTGAGCGCCTCAGTGTCCTACCATAGAGATCCTTCTTCCCTCTATTGTACTTGAAGGCGTTAATCCCTGCACATCCCAGAGCCACGTTGACCGCACCCAACCTCCACGGTCTCCCTTGAGTGTCTGAGATGATCACTGCAAGCTTTCTTCCAGTCTTTCCCTGCAAATCATTGAGAATCTTCCTTGCACTCGCATCGGGGTTTCTTGGGAGGAGTAAGAAGCTGTCAACTGGAGCGTTCGATCGGTCCACGCCGCTGAAGTTACATACGAGGCCAGTTTGCGTTTCTGTTACCAATGCTCCTTTCGTTCTGAGGACTTTCCTACTCTCTCGCAAAGCTAACTCCACGTGAACAGGATCAAATCCGTTCGACTCCGCAATCTCCTGAGCCTTCCTGGAAGCCTTCACTTCATCGCGATGGACCACTCGTCCCTCAGCCTTCGAAACAACTGAGTGTGCAATAATGACTATATCGCCATTCAGGAGCTCTAGTTCTGCTTCATCCAGAGCCTCGAATATCAACTGAGATAGGTCATCGCCTGCCACTATCTTACCAATGCCTGGAACACCGAAAAGATGGATTGGCTCAGTACTCAAATGCTCACGTCGCATGAAAACCCTTGATTGCCTAGCGGAAAAGTCTACCTTATATGGCCCTGCAACTCTTGGAAGCGCAGTTCATGGCCCAAAACGGATTCCTAAGGGTGTTTTAACAGGAAAACAATAAATGCGATGATAAGGAAATCCAATGAGTCGAGAAGTGCAAGTCTACACCTTCTCTAGGGCTATACATGCGCAAGGGATGCCAAGCTTGCAAATCTGAGCTACAAGAAGCAGACGAAGTGTTAGAGTTGAGTCGAAAGAAGAAGAGGTCAACAAAATCGAAGAAGAAACCGTCTAGCCGGAAGAGCCCGACGCCTGATCCTGCTCTTTTGGGAGTAGGAGACATTCGACAAGGTACGATTGCGAAGTTCATGCGAAAGAGAACCCAGCTTGTTGGCTTCGAAACCGGACTCAACAAGCACACTCAGTTCGCGATAGAGTTCCTCGACAATGCCATAGACGCCCTCGAGAGTTGGTGGTGGAAGACCAATAGACGACCAAGGTTAGACGACCAACTCGAACCGAAGTATGTTGAAGAGATACGCTCGAAGATAGAGGGGACCCTTCAAGACTCAATCGCAATTAGCAAGAAGCTCGAGAAAGACGTGAAGGAAGGCAAGGACGTTCAAATTCCTCCCCGAAGAAAGGAAACTCTGGATGAGTGACTGACGACTTTCAGGAAGTTCTTGATTCCGTTCAGGGGTATGATTAACAGGCGCGAGCCACTTTGTGTGATTCAACTCACTGAAGTCTTCATGCCTGACCTTGTTCCACTCGATGATGAAGAGGGCTTCAAGGTCTATGAGTTCACTTGCTTCGACAATGGAGTTGGCATGGTCCCAGATGACCTTGAGAAGTTTGGGATCTATCTTGCTTCGAGCAAGTCAGAGAAACTCAGGCAGACGAGAGGGAGTCAGGGATTTGGTGCACCTTCCGCGTTTAGCGACGCCCAGAACACTACTGGTAAGCCAATACTAACAATCACGAAGAGATTCACTTCCGACAAGGCCAGTGTGTCAGACTTCTATACCACAA
>CAYFTD010000305.1:0-7032 GCA_964345915.1 uncultured archaeon | reverse complement strand
ACAGACAGGCCGCGCAGAATGTCGTAGAAGAACTGTGGGAATCCAAGTTCCAGCCAAGACTCCTTTATCACTCTGAACCCATGATGGTCCGCTTTGAACAGCCTATGCATCAGCAAGAATTCAACACCTGCCTCAATGGATTTGGTAATTCCTGAAGTCCTCTTGCTTGCTAGTAGTTCAGAGAATGCATCTAGTGGTGTGATCGTGCCCATGAAACAGCCATGTTTGTCGTTCTTATGAGAACTCCAGTAGGGACAGAGCCATCCTCCGTCTTCGAACTGCACTTCCACAAGCCACTTCAATGCCTTCTTGACGCGTCTGTCAGAAGAGTAACCTAGCCGAATAAGAGCCAGACACATATTCCCAGTTAGACAAGTGAACTGGCATTCGTGTATCCTTTCGGGAATCCACTGGCTTTCTGATGGCGGCTCTTTTCCCTTCTCCAGTGCCCTATTCTTGACCCACTTGTAATCTCTTCGCGCTCCGTCCTCCCCATACTTGGCAAACCCTCCGTCCTCATGTTGAAATTGGAACACGTGTTCCACAGCTTCCTTGACCCCTGGCATGGTCCGGTCCAGACCTAAAATCCCCAGAATCATGACCTGCCAATAGGATGACTTGTATTTTGTACGATAAGGTTCTGTGGGTGATTTCCAGTGTCCTTTCGAGCTCTGTTTATTCAGGATTCTGGTCACTTTTCGGTTGGAAGCAATCGTATCTCGTGTTTGAAGAACATCAGGATGGTCAGGAGGAAGGTCAAGAAGATGGATTAGCGTATTGTAACGAACAGGAGGGTTGTCTTTACTCGTCAACCATTCAAGGGGGTTGGCCTTCAGGACTCTGATCCATTCGCTCAAGTATAGGACTCCGAGCTTCTCAGATTACCGTCGACGTTCTTAAGCAATTCTAAACTAGGCTGTAGATAGGATCAGATGCGGGCAGTGCTTCTTAGATGTGTGGAATAGGAAGATGCTCAAGAACCACGAAACTTGTCCACAATCTGGATGTATGACAGAAGGAAAAAAAGGGGAAGGGGGTTAGAGAGGTTTTCTTCCTCAAACCCTACGGGCGTAGAAGAGGACATTCAAAGTATGTGTCAGTGGGTGTGATTGTCAGATGTCCTAGTGCCATATGATGAAGAACGGCATCATCACTGGCTAACTCAAAGTTTGCAAATCCGTCATTATCGGGATCATGGACTGCTTTACCTAGTGCTGTTAATTCCACGGCTTGAACCCACCAACGCCCGCCATTGTAGTCTTTCTCATAGGGAGCTGCTTCGGCTACTGGTCTTTGCCCACCAATGTTGACAAACACATAGAGCTTGTCAACTGATTTAGAGTTCTTTGGGGCTTTGAAAGTGGCTGGTGTAAGTATAGTGTCCCAAGCAGTACCATCAGCTAGCAAGGCTTCTTCGGCTCGGGTTGCGGGTGTTGCAGGTGCCGCAGTTACCATTGGTATAACCAATGCCAACAGTAGTCCTATTGTTCCCAGAAATAGAGCATAGTTTCTTCTTCCCATTGCTTTACCTCCCATGGTAACAATATTAACAATAGTTATTGTGGTTTATAAGACCTTCGGTCCTAGAAACAATTCACACTCGAAAGAGATTTTTTGGAATATGAAACCAGCCATTCATTGCCTGAGAACAAAGGTTCTAGGATTGACGTTTGTTGTTTCGAAGACTGCGCATGGCAATGGCGGGCACGCCAGGATTCGAACCTGGGACATCTTGCTCCGAAGGCAAGCGCCCTATCCAGACTAGACTACGTGCCCGAAACCTCGAGCGTCAATCTGTTCTTAAGACCTTCCATGGGATGAAATCAAGACTCGAGTAGGCGACGCATCTTCTCTTCATTGGGGCTTTCGACCACTCCCTTGTCCGTTATTATTGCAGTGATTAGCTCAGGGGGTGTGGTATCGAACGCCGGATTGTAGACCTTCGCATTGGGAACCGTGACGTACTCGTCGTTTATGACTCGAATCTCGTTCGGATCGCGCTCCTCAATAACGACATCCTCAGGGTCGGTTTCCCAGTCAATTGTGGACATAGGAATAGCAACATAGAACGGGATGTTGTGATGCTTTGCTGTTATTGCCATGGTGTAGGTGCCAATTTTGTTAGTAACGTGACCGGTTCTGAAGGTTCGATCTGAGCCGACCACACAGCAATCAATCCGGCCCTCTTTGAACACGGTCCCTATCATTCCATCTGTGATCAGTGTGGTGTCAATATGGTCTTGCATGAATTCATAGACCGTCAGCTTTGCGCCCTGTTGTCTTGGACGCGTTTCTGCGGCATAGACTTTGATGTCACCATCATACTTCTCGTGAGCAACTCGGACCACGGCACCGACAGTTCCTATGTGGACTGTTGCCAAAGAACCAGCATTGCAGATTGTCTGGATTGTGAAGCCTGGTTTGATGAAGCGCAGGGCATTCTCACCAATGCTCCGGCACATCCTCACATCTTCTTCAGCTATCTCCTTTGCCTCGTCTACTAGTGTCTGGACAATTGTACCCACGGCTCCCTCGGCACTGCGTGCAACCTCCAGCACTCTTGAGGTGGCCCAGACTAGATTGGCAGCGGTGGGCCGCGTGTTGAGAGTCACGGCTGCCTTCTCAAGGAACTCAAGCAGTTCCTCCTTGGTCTTGGCTTTGCTCTCAATCGCTGCCAACGCCATGCCCATGCCTGCAGCCGCACCTATTGCTGGAGCGCCGCGAATCTCCATTACCTTGATGGACTTGGCGATGCGTTCATGCTTTGAGGTGACAATGTTTGAGTTCACGAGAGGGAGCTTCGTCTGATCGACGAGTCTGACTTCATTCGTGTCATCTAGCCATTCAATCGTTCTGAACATCTTTTAGTCCTCCCAGTATTGCTACGGCATAGTTCTCAAGGTGCTAATAATCTTCTCAGCGACCTTCCGAGCGTCTGTGAAGGTCACATCTGTTGTCAAAGTCAAGGGGGCTATAGACCTTGCCATACGTCATGTCGGAAGTTTTTTCACGCTTCTCAATGGGGAGAAGCCCAAGGCGTGAATGACTTGTCTGACAATGGTGACAACGAATTGGAGCATCTGGCTCCGGAAGACCTCGAAGACGAGGAGGTCTTGGAAGAAGTCCTTGAGCCGGAGGAAGAACCAGTTGATAGTATATTCGATGGTGCAAAGGCATACGTCGGCGTCGATGATGCTGACCGAATATCTCAGCAGGGTTTCTACGGTACGCGCCTCGATGATGGTAGGTTAGAACTCGAGCCAGTTGAACTGCTTCATCTGATTGAAAGGAAACGAGTCAGTGTCGAAACGCCAGAAGGGAAGACTGTTGACAGCAAATATGTGGTGAATGAGCTTCTGCCCAAGGACCCCGATCTATGGGTGAGATATCTAGTCTTCCGGGATTTGAGAAGCCGTGGCTACGCAGTACGTCAAGGCTTCGGTGGAGGGATTGGTTTCAGGGTATATGCTCGCGGAGATCGACCCGGCGTTGCAGCGGCCAACCAGTTGATATACATCTTGAAAGAGGGTGACCCAATATCCCTTCATGATCTTGACATGGCAACGGAAACTGCCTCTGCTGCCAGAAAGAAACTAGTGTTCGCACTAGTGGATCAGAATGGTGAGGTCAACTATTACAGAGTTGCACAGACAAGATTACAGAATCGCATTGGTGACTCAAAGTGAACGAAGACTGGTACGATGATGATGAAGACCTCGCAGAAGAGATTCTCACATTAGAGGCATTCTTCGACGGAAGGACTATGAGTGTACACCTGGTCGAGAACAACCCACCTCGGGCGAAGAGAGGTGAACCGGGAAACTGGGAGCTAGTCGACCTCTCTGAACGACGACTTACATACGAGGAGCTGGACATCCTAGCGAACGCAATTCTAGAAACCTCCGAGAGAGACAGGAGGTCTTTCATTGAGATTCAAAGACATGGTGCTGTAGTTGTCCAACTGAGAAACCTCAGAATTGCGATAGCAAGACGTCCATTTGCGGATAAGATGGAGATCTCCGCTATTCGTCCAATTGTCAAGCTGAATCTTGACGACTACAAACTCAATGAGAAGCTAATGAAGCGGCTCGAGGCCCGGGCAGAAGGAATTCTCATCTCAGGTTCTCCCGGTTCCGGGAAGAGTACATTCGCGGCTGCTCTGGCTGAGTTCTACAGTGGGAAAGGTAATGTCGTCAAGACACTGGAGCAGCCGAGAGATCTTCAGGTGGAGGAGGCGATAGTTCAGTATTCTCCACTTGATGGTAGTATGGAGAAAGCTGCTGACGTATTGCTTCTGGTTCGCCCTGACTACGTGGTCTACGACGAGCTTCGTAAGAACAGCGATTTTCAAGCATACTCGGACCTGCGTTCAGCGGGTGTAGGAATGGTTGGAGTAGTGCATGCCGGGTCAGCAATCGATGCACTTCAGAGGCTCATTCTTGGTGGAAGAGTGGAACTGGGACAGATTCCAAGCACTGTTGATACAGTTGTTCACATAGAGGACGGCCGAGTGGCTAAGGTGTCGTCTCTCTCACTGAAGGTCAAGCTCCCGACAGGTATGAGCAGCTCGCAGAGGGACCTAGCAAGACCTGTTGTTGAGGTCAGGAACTTTGAACATGGTGTACTTGAGTATGAGATGTTCTCATTTGGTGGAGAGAAGGTCGTGGTACCGGTCAGAGGTGTCATCGCTCCTTCAGTGAGAGGTAGAAGAAGAGACCGAGGTGTCCCCGGCGAAACTGTGCCGATATCGGTCAGCTATAGCAGGAAGAAGGTGACACTCACCGCTGGCAGGAAGTACTCCAAGCAGCGAATTGAGGTGTTTGCGGACGACCAGTATCTGTTCACGACTGTGATTGGACGGAATGGAGATAGTGCCATTCGCATCAAGACAAGACAGGGTACTTCACTCGTTGATGCACTGGAAGAGGGTGCAAAGATAACTGCGAAAGTGGCAGAGTAATCCATTCTGCAAAAGCTTTAACAACGAACCGACTACTCGATGGTTTTTGTGGGCCCGTGGCCTAGCCTGGACTCTCGGTGCTTCGACCCCTGAGAGGTTCATAGGGCACTAGCCTCCTATAGACTGTCTGTCCTCAGTCTGGAGTAAGTTAGTAATCCCCGGTTCGAATCCGGGCGGGCCCGCCATCTTGTTCTCATGCTCTACGTAAGGTAGAAATCCCCGAGATTTGAAAGGCATGATATTGGAGATAATGTCATGAATGCGGACAATCATGAAGCTGGTTTCATTAAGGGGTTGGAGCTCAGTGAGATTTTCTATAGGGAGGCAGTGAAACCAATCTTGGAGTCATGCTTTCCCGATCTGTTATACTCAGCCGGAAGACTGGGAAGTGGTTCAGATGTGCTTGGATTTGACACAGAACAGTCTATGGATCACGGTTGGGGACCGAAGCTGACCCTGTTTTTGACCGAATCGGACCACGAAGCCCTGAATGAAGAGATAGACCAATGTCTTCGTCAGGAGTTACCTCTTGAGATACGTGGTTTTTCTACAAATCTAGGACTTCACGAAGATGGAACTGACGTAATGATACCGATTGAAGAGGGGCCTGTCAATCATCGTGTCGATATTACGACAGCTGACGCCTTCTTCAAAGACTATCTCGGTTTCAATCCCGTAGGAGAGCTGCACCCAATAGACTGGCTAATTCTGCCAGAGCAACGGTTGAGAAGCATTGCAAGTGGTCGAGTATTCTATGATGGACTGAACGAGCTAGAAGCAGTTCTGACCAAGCTTGAATACTATCCAAATGACGTGTGGCTCTACTTACTCGCCAATCAATGGCGTCGGATATCACAAGAGGAGGCATTTATGGGTCGGTGTGGTCAGGTGGGAGATGAGTTGGGCTCACGTCTGATTGCAGGACGACTGATACTTGATCTCATGAAACTCTGCCTTCTGATGGAAAGACAGTATGCTCCGTATATCAAATGGTTCGGAACTGCATTCTCACGCCTCGTCTGTGCTAACAAACTCACGCCAATCTTTGCACAGGCGTTGGATGCTCAGTTCTGGACAGAAAGGCAGAAACACCTTACATCCGCCTATGAGATTGTGGCTCAGATGCACAATGACTTGGGGATCACCAATCCTCTCAGTGCCAGAGTGTCTCAGTTTCACGGACGTCCTTTCCTGATTATTCAAGCCAATGACTTTGCGGATGCCATTCTAGCATCAATCGACGATGATGGGGTCAAGGCCCTCCCGAAGTACCTAGGAGGAATCGACCAGTTCGTCGATTCAACTGATGTACTCGCATACCCGACCTATTACCGCCTGCTAACGGCTGTGTATGAGTAAGAGATGAGCGGCTCTACTTCCGTATCACGTAGGCGCCGTCCTCCTTGCCCACATGAATCTCATGTGCCATATCGATGAAGAGACCAGTTTCGACAACGCCTGGAATCATCTTTAGGTCCACAGCCACTTTTGCCGGCTCTGCAATTGGCTCTGGAAACTTAAGATCTACTATGAAGTTGCCATTGTCTGTAACGACAGGACCCATCTTCTTCTGGGCCTGTCTGATTGCAGGTGTGATTCCCAGGGCCTCAATTTTACGCAGTACAACACCAGTTGAGAATGGAAGGATCTCGATTGGAATGTCAAATCTTGTTGCAAGTTGGTCAACTAGCTTGGATTCATCCACGATTATGACTAGTTTCTCACAGGCTGATGCTACAACCTTCTCCTGAAACAGTGCCCCTCCTCCGCCTTTTGTCAGGTTAAGATTCTTGTCAACCTCGTCTGCACCGTCTACTGTGAGTAGAAGTTCTGGGTCCAAATCAAGATTCGTCAGGGGAATTCTATGTTCCACTGCAAGCTGATATGCTTGGTAGGAGCTGGGTACCACCCGGACAGCAACCTTCCCTGCGGATATCCTTTTGCCGAGCTCCTTTGTGAAGATGGCCACAGTAGACCCGCTGCCAAGACCTATGGCCCCACTCTCTGGTATTAGGTTGGCTGCACTCCTAGCAGCATTCAGCTTAGCATTGGACATGTTCTGGACTCCATCT
>CAYFTD010000304.1:0-9489 GCA_964345915.1 uncultured archaeon | reverse complement strand
TAGGCAATTAGCCATCTTCTGTTTCACAAACGATTCGCCCACCACTATTCCGACCCTGCCAAATCCTGTGCTATATCAATGGCTAGCCCTCTTCGCATCACGGCATAAGTCGCTGCAAGTGAGAAGACGAAACAAACTACCAAGATGCCTACAATCAGTTCGAGTGGGAAAGCCATAGTAACAGGAAGACCCTCCCATGAGACCTCCGTTGAAAGCCCTAGGTAAGTAAGTGGGAGACTGAGAGCAATCAATGTTAACACGTATCCAGAGATGGCTCCAATAACTGCTCCAAGAATCAGACTGGTCGCAGTATCTACCAGCATTGCTTTGGTTATTGATTCAGGCTCCGACCCGAGAGCCCTCAGAATCGAGAAACTCTTGCGCATCTTGCGAATCTTTGCAGTCATGACGAGAGAAGTGCCAACTGTGAGGTAGAGTACAGCGAACATGATGTTGAGTGAGTAGGCACCATAGATTGTCTGACCGGCTCTTGTGTCAAGAATCTCGTCGATACTCGGAAGTGGAGAGTCAATAGAGGTGAAGCTGTGTGGTGCCAAAGCCGCAATCTTGTCCATGACTTGGCTGTAATCTGCCCCCTGCTCAAGTTCAACATAGATCTTGGACACCCGTGTGGAGTTGAGGACGAGATGAAGATAGTCTAGATTCACTACAACAAACAGATCAACGGATGACTCACCAGGGAAATAGACGGAAGAATGGACTCCACTCCCTCCGAACCACCACCTTCGCGGAGAGAAGCCTCCGGGGTAGTCCGCCATCACGTCTACTATTGTATAATTACCGCGATGCACGCCGCTTGGGGGATAGAGCTCAAGGACAACCTCGTCTGAGAAGACCGCTACTCTCTCTCCGAGAAGCGTAGTTTCGTAGCCTATGATTGGCATGAAGGATGCAAGGACGTTTGAATGGTTCTCATCGATTTGATTGAATGACGAGGCAGGGGACTCATAATGAGTGAAGTAGGGCATGAAGAATGCTGAATTCACAAAGTCAGCCCCATCCACGCCAAAGACAGTCAGGCGCCTTCTGAAGCGCCACAGATTTCCGCCCCAATCGTTCCAGAACTCGGCAGTTGCGCCAATTTGCAGAATGCCACTTGAACTCATGACGCCGTCTATTTCCTCTATTTCTTTGACGAGGTCGGAAGTCACGTTCTCGAGTCCTGGGATTATGTTGACAACAATATCTGCACCGACCTCGTATTGAAACAGGGCCTTCATGTGGTTGTTGCCTGTTGTTGCAGCCAGAGATGAGAAGATCCCAGCGGTGAAGACCATAGCTATGAACATGAGAGAGTACGATTCGGTTCTTCTGAAGACTCTCGCGCTTCTTCCTATCAGTTGTAGCCCCACTAGGTATCTCTGGTTCTGTACTCTAGTGATTATTGCTGATTTCAGGGACGCAGCCATCCGAGACAGGAGCAGTGTTAGCCCAACGATGAACACAGCAAGAAGAACAATCACAGTCGCGGCAAACAGTAGCGAGGCAAGAACATTGAGTTGGGACGTTATCAGTATGGAAAGTAGAGGAATCAGAAGAACCCCCGAAATGCCAACCAGACCTCCGTGTACAAGTGGACTTGTCATCTTCTCCTCCATCGAAAGAGCTTCGCGCTCGATAACACTGTGTGCTTCTGCCGGAGTCATAAGCAGGGCACGTATTGCAGTGGGTATTCCGATAGCTAGACCCACGCCAAAGGCGAACAGAACAAGACCAGCGACAGATTGGAGCCCTAGTATCAGCTCATAAGAGCCGAGCTGTGTCAGATCAAAGACCATGAGTTCTCTGATGCTCCCCGATAGGAAAGCCAAAAGTGCACCTGTGAAAACTGCCCCGATACTGCCAATTACTCCCGCAAAGACGACCATGCTTAGAACCCAGAAGAATGCCTGCGAGCCAGAGGATCCTCGAGTCTTGAGAGCCCCAACGTTGCGTCTTCGTTCATCAGCAAGAAGATTGCTGTTGTATTGCACAAGCATGATTCCCATTACCAGACTCGGTATTGTGAAAGCAAGGGCTATGACCTTCATGCTCGTGGCCCACCCTGAGAACTCGTTCATTACATTGACGAGTTCAAACTTGACAACGGATGCATGTGGAAGCATTCTCTGCTCAATTCTATTCTCGATATCCTTGAGGCCAGACACCGATGTCAGTGGGTCCCCGCTTACAAGCGAAGTCTTGTCAAATTCCACCCAAATTCTATCGTGGATGCTATTCTCCCCATCATGCTCCAGCTGACCAAATTGACTCCACAATGAATCGTTGGTAGTCATCAGCCGCAAATGGGAGAACGCTTCTTGGTTGTACAGGCCGTGGTTGGACGTTAGGTCTGTCTCAAATGTCCCCAGAATCTTGAATGTATGATTCAACCTTGTTTCCGCGCCACCGTTTTGAATAGGCACCGAAACCGTGTAGTTCTCACCTATACTCATCCCTTCCGCTAAGAATACTGTTCTCTCAACGTAGCACCCACTTTCATTCAAGTGTAGGCTCTGAGGTCCTACGTCAACTATGTCTGAGTAACTATCAAGAAACGTACTTGCTATCCCCAATGCGGTAGTCATGCGATTGTTCGCATCCGGCAAAGCAGCGTCATACACCTGCAGAATCGAAATGGGTTCGAGCCTTTCCACACTCTCCTGCTCTGCTACGAGGTCCAGAATATCTGAGATTGTGAACTCAGTCTGATCATAGAAGGAGGGATGAAAGTACACTTCCATGTCGATGAGAGTTTCAGTAGACATTTCGTCCATAACGTCTGGCCCTGCACTATCTAGATAGAAGAGAACTCCACCAAGAACTCCTGACGAGAGTGAGAATACGAGGAGCGTGACCAGCACCTCAGGAGCTTGTGACGCAAGTCGAGAGGAGAAGTACATCTAGCTGGCCTCCTCCAAGAGTGAAGCGTTGCCGAGCTTCACGTCTAGTGCATCCCCTACGCTTCGTCTGTGAACGACTGCGAAGAGTAGCAGAGAGCCTAGAATCGCTAGGAGATTGATGACAACAAACAGACCGAGTGTCAGAACCCATGAAACATCCGGGAACAAGAGTACAGGGAATGAATACGACCAGACTTGGTACTTCATTAAAGAGAACTCAAGTGAGTTTGCCAAGTAAATCGAGCCAAAGAGAAGCAGGACTGTGAAACTTAATATCGTGACAGTCAAAGCCTCAGCTAAGTGCATGCTGACAAGCTCTCGTGATCTTGCACCAAACGATTTGAGCAAGGCTACCTCTCTTCTTCTCGTACGTGCCAAATGAATCTCATAAATCACTACTGCGCCGAGTGCGAGCGTCGCTGAGGTAACAGTCAACATTGAATCGACTGCAATGTCATGAGCATAGTCCGATTGCGCCACAAACGTTTCCATAACAGGATCAACAGCAGCCCAATTCCCTCCTGTGATGAATTCGATGCCGTACTCCTCCTTCAAGTCTTCAATCAAGACTGTACTATTCGCACCTTCCTGCGTTCCAACACAGAAATAGTTGTGAGCCCCATGAACGAGGTTAATCCTCGTTTCAATGTATCGGACATTTAGAAGAACACGACCTAGCCCCACGGTTGTTTCTACTGCGGCACCTGGGATCATTGGAGCAGGAATTGCAGGCAAGACTCCCAGTATATTGAACTCGGTTGAACCATTATCCCCACCTAACGAGAACGCCCTTAGGCTGTCGCCTATTCCCAGTTGGTAGGTCCGAGAGATGTCCTCCGTTATCAGTACTCCCGTCAGACTTGTTTCTAGCTCGGCCAGGAGTCCGCTCATATGGGACTTGTCTAGTCTGGTACCCGTATGGTCGTACCCTACATGGGAATACTCCTCTGGTGATACTGCAACAAATGAGGCCGCTGCTCCGCTACCTTCTGAGAGGGCCACACTGCCAACTGACACAAAGGTGCCGCTCTCACAAAGAGAGTGGTTCTTGACATCGCTGGCAAACTCAGGCCACATACCATCCAGTTGAGGGTCAAGAAGAAATGTGACATCAGATCCCACTACGAACCGTGTGTGTATGAGCTGAGTGTTCACGACGGTTGAAGAGGTTGCCATTGTATTCACGACTAGAACCATGGTTAGAGCTATTGTGAGAACCAGAGGTCCCGTTACTTTGGTGTCTCGACCCACTCGTCGTGCACCGACCAAAGCAGAGAATGTACCAACCAATCTCGGCAAAGCCCTGGACAGCGCGTGTCCAACACGTGCCATGCCTTTGATGGTCAGGCTTGCAATCCCCATAAAGAGCAGCATGGGTATAAGAAACTGAATAGCTAGGATGAAGGGATTCGTTCTGATATCCCTTCCACCCAAAAGGAGCATGAGCAAGAAAAGCGAAGAGCTGACGACAGTCAAGAAATCCCAGCGTAACAATCGAAGGCCTCTGGTTAATCTTGCGAGTCTTCCTGCCTCTTTCTCCACACGAGGAGCTTTTGGTTGCAGCATGCGGTAGAAGATGTAGCCGAATGCCGCAAGGACGGCTCCAACTGATAATGAAAGCAATATGCTCTCAAACGAAATCAGGAATGGTTCTTCTGCCAAGAGGGAAATGTCAAACTCCAAGAATCCGACCGATGCTGATGCAATGCGGCTTATTAGACTGCCCAGTAAGATTGCTACAATACTTGCAGCCATTGAAAGGACCAGAATCTCTCCAAGGACTCTCCGATGGGCCTGGAACCCTGATGCTCCTCTTGATGATAGAATCCTGACCTCTTCTTGGCGCTCCTCGAAGTTGTAACGGGTGATCATTAGAGTCAGTAGCATTCCCAGTAGTAAGAGAATCTGCCCTCTTGCTATCTGCTCAAGACGGGTCGCACCCAACCAGTCATTATAGTCTTCCACACTCAAGGCTAGATAATCTGAAACGTGGAACTTTGAGTATCGAATCGCCTCGTCATATTCCGGGTAGAGACTAATGATGCTCAGCTCAACCTGCTCGAGGAATCTCAAGGAAGCGGTTGTATCAAAGGGTGATATTCTACTCCTATCTATGTCCACGCAAATACTGTACTCGGTTTCATTAGGGTTCAGAAGACCTGGAAGTACCACTGCAATTGACTTGTAGAAGTCGAGAGCCCTACTTACCTCCTCCTGAAAATACACTCCCACAACAAAGACTGGTTGCTGGCCTTCTTCAACATAGGGAGAGTAGTACATCAAAGACCCAATCCAAACATTTGCCTCCTCGCCCACATACCCTGGGATTGCAATCTCAGCCTCGCTCTGTGGAAATCGGCCCGCTATTAGATTGAAGACCGATGGGAAGTTCTCGAAGTAGGTTTGATCAAGACTGAAGCCCTTTCCCGTTCTCAGATAGTTGTCAGCCATGAATGGGGTTTCATTCTCAAGTCGAAGAGCTCCCAATGCATGTGTCGTGACTGCAGCTCTCTCCACGTCTGGCAGACCTCTGATCTCATCCACATAGTCTTCAATGTCGTCCCCGAGAGCCCGCATTCCGTATGGTCCCACATCAGTAAGCTCATTCCAAATGTGCACAGAGTCTGAGTCCAGATAGATGGAGATTCCCAACACCATCGTGGAAATCACTAGGAACCCAAACATGGTCACAGCTCTTCTTCTTCTTGCCGAGAATGCAGGATGGTCAGTTGATATCAGAGCCAATTCGGATTCATCTCTTCTAGCAGGACTTTGTTTCGGCCTCCTATCCTCAAGTAAAATGTTACGAAGAGTGCATGTTCAAATGTTAGACTCTACCTCTCACCTCATCCAGTTAGGTGTAGCCCTCTTCTTTGGCTAGTATTCTCTCCCTCTGATGAACGCGCGTCATTCTTACCGAGTATATCAGACCGATAAGACCTCCGACAACTCCTATGAGCCAGAGATCGCTCCTGAGAGGATGCTGCAGAAGGATTGTGAAGATGCAGACGTTGAGGCTAAAGAAGAACACTCCAAATGTAACTATCACGGCGTAGAAAGACCAAGGAAGTCTAGGTTGAGTCATCGCAATCACCAGCCAAATGAGCGCAAATTGAGGTCTACATGTTTCCTCAGAGCTCGGCCGTCCCCACACCTGTTTCAGGAACTTCGTTATCTAGGTCCTGGGAACTCAATGGACTGACAAGCAGACCATCCTTCGTGACCCTCAAGACCACTCTCTTCCTAATCCCTGCAAGTCTTCGAACAGTGTCTGGGATGACCATTCTTCCTTTTGCGTCAATCTCTGTAATGTCCCCGTATATGGCGTGTTTCTGACCTTCGATGAGTCCGTCTCTTATGTGGAGAACTCTCTCTGCGTACTGGGCAACACGTGGGTTGTGAGTGACATTCACGATGCTTGTGCCGAACTCTTCGTTTGTCTTCTTCAGACTCTCCATCACCATAGTTGCGGTTTCTGAATCAAGCTCTCCGGTGACCTCATCGGCAAGAAGCAACTCCGGTTTGTTTGCGAGAGCCACACAAATGGCAACACGTTGGTTCTCTCCACCACTAAGCTGGTTCGGTTTGTGACTCATCCTATTCTCAAGGCCCATTGTTCCGAGTAGCATCTTCGCTCGTTCATTGGCCGCTGCACTTGGAGCACCAGCCAATCTCATTGGGAGAGTCACGTTCTTCAAGGCGGTCAGACCCGGTACCAAGTTGCCTGTCTGCCAAACAAAGCCTACCTTTTGCCTTCGAAACAGCATGGACCTTCGATCGTCAAGAAGTGTAAGGCTATTCCCGTCGAAGAGAATCGTGCCGGCCGTGGGCCTGTCAAGAGCTCCCAACATCTTTAGAAGCGTGGATTTTCCGGACCCGCTTGGACCAACGATAGAAAGGAACTCACCGTTTCCCACTTCGAAATCAATTCCTCTTAGCGCAATGACCTCTTTCTGTCCACGACGATATACCTTCATGAGGTCCCTAACAACCACCTTATGTTGTTCTGCGATTTGTTCCAAGTCTTCTGTCATTGTTCATCATTCCATATACTGGATTTCTTGAGCGATATTAGCTCTCAGATTCCTGACAACCACGAAATACGTGGCTGCCAATGTGAATAGAACCGCTGCGCCGAGGATTCCTGCCAACATAGGCACAGAAATCGCCAGCATCACCGGAAGTCTGTTCCATAAAAGTGCAGTCATACTGCCCATGTATATCAGGGGAAGCTGGATGACTAGGCTGGTCAGCAAGAAACCAACTAGAGTTCCAATGATAGCTGCCATCGCAATTCCCGTAATGGACTCCAATAGCACCGATGTGATTATCGGCTTTGGTTCTGACCCAAGTGCTCTCATTATGGAGAATTGACGCCGGAGCTTTCTAAACCTGACCATGGATACAATTAGAATGCCAGCAGTCAGATAGAGCAAGGCAAAGATCACGTTCAGCGTATATGCTCCGTATATTGACTGGCCCGCCCTCGACTCCAATGCTGCGTCTACAAGTGCCTCAGATGAATCGATTTGATCAAAACTGTTTGGCGCAACCTCATTGAGTTCTACCAGTGCTTTGGTGTAGTTAGCTCCTGGCTCAAGGTTCACATAGACCTTGTTTATCTTAGTTGTATTCAAGCATGCCTGGACATAGGCGAGGTTGGCTACTATAAAGAACGTGGCGCTAGACTCCCCGGGGAGGTATGTTCTTCCACCGTATCCGCCCTCGTAACTATCAGCCAAGACATCTACAATCGTGCAGTCACTGGAGTTTGTCCATGCTGGCCCCTCAAGCTCCAGTGTCACTTCGTTGCTGTATACTGGTGTGTATTGCCATCCAGCGATGTAGTGGCTAACAGGCTTGAACGACGTTAGAACACTGGTGTTGTCTGATTCTACTAGAGGGAGAGATGTCCAAGGTGTACCGTCTTTTGTGAAGTAAGGTAACCAGAACCCAGATTGAAGCCACTGCACCGGTTGGACTCCGAACACTGTTATTGGTGTTCTGACGTATCTGCGCGTTCCGTAGTCAGAAGTCCAGTAGCCTACATGCCCATCAGTTTTGAGCATTCCACTCACGGATTCTACACCTTCCACAAGTGTTAGGTTCTCTAGGAGCGCATTGGTCACGTTGTCAAGGGATGGCTTTACATCAATCTTGATATCAGCACCAGTTTCGAAGTATAGTACCTCTCTCATGTGAGCGCTGGCTGTATTTGCAGAGAGTGAAGAGAAGATTCCAGCCGCGAAGACCATTGCAATGAACATGACTCCCAGCGACTCACTCTTCTTGAACAGTTTCAGATAACTTGAGATAACCTTCGTACCCGAGTGTAATGACTTTCCTTTGATTCGTGCAAGAACGCTTGATTTTATCCTTGAGGCAGGCCGCGACAGCAGGCGCGTGAAGGCGACCACGAAGATTCCAAGCATCGGAATAACAATTGCGGCGAACATCATTGACCCAAAGGTGCTCATTGGTATGTACCTGAAGGCAAGCAGCAATGGCGAGAGAAGATATCCTGTGATCCCCAAGGCTGCCAGTTCGTAAGCCGGGCTCCCCATCTTCTCCGTTTCGAGAAGGATGTCTCTCTCAATTATGCTGTGGGCCTCGGTTGGCGACATCAATAGAGCCCTAACGGCCGAGGGCATCGCTACTCCTAGGCCTACTATGAAAGAGAACATGAAGACTGTTACAACCGCTTCGACTTGAAGTAACAAGGTGAACTCTGCGAGCCTAGTTAGGTCAAAGGACAATAGTTCTCTCACAGTCCCAGAGAGCAACGCTGAAACTCCGCCAACGAGTACTGCACCCAGTCCTCCGATCAATCCCACAATCAAGGCATTGCTGAGAATCCATCGAAAGGCCTGCCAGCCCGATGAACCCCGTGTCTTGAGCGTTCCGACATCACGCCTTCTCTCATCGGCCAACAGGTCCGAGTTATATTGAACCAGAATGATTGCCATCACTATGGTGGGTATGGAGAATGATAGGGCAATTGCTCTCATACTGACCCCCCAGGCCACGTACTCATAGACTGCGTTTATCAAGGGAAAATGGCTAACTGATGCCAAGGGTAGAGTCTTCTGTTCAATTCGGTGTTCGAGGTCTTCCATAGCTTCAATGGCGTCCGGCTCAAGTACCAGTGAATGGTCTACAGCCGCCCAGATCTCATCCCTGATGGAATTCCAGGAGTCACGACTGATCTCACCAAATCCCTCCTCCAGCCCTTCAACAGTGGTTACCAAGAAGAGGGAGGTAGAAAGTGGCACCCCCCATTCATATGCGTACATGAAGAGTGTAGTTGTGAATGACCCCACAACTGTGTAGTTTTGCTCTACAAGGTACCAGTCTCCAGTTTCATTGTATGCTTCAACGGAAACGGTGACGTTGTCGCCTACTCGAAGCCCGTACCTTGTCATTCTTCCTTCCTCGATAAGACACGTGGTGGAGTTGAGATTCAACTCGCCTTCCGCAACCTCTATTGCATGTGAGAAAGTTTCGAAGAAGGACTCGTTGACGCCAAGGAGATACCAGAAGACGTCCCTCCAATCTTCTTCTTCCCAGTTGTAGTCCTCAAGTATCG
>CAYFTD010000303.1:0-2169 GCA_964345915.1 uncultured archaeon | reverse complement strand
CCGGACTGTCACGATCACTGGAACTGCTTGAGAAGTTGAATTGATGTGGAGCTGCTCAGTAGATAGGATAGAAAATGGAAAGAAGCAGATTTCCCCCGATCACAAGGAGTAGACTAGTCCTTGACCTGAGAAATCTTGGCGTCAATACAGGCCAGACTGTAATGCTTCATGTTTCAGTAAGAGCCATAGGCTGGGTTGTTGGTGGCCCTGACATCGTCCTTCAATCGCTACTTGATGTCCTAGGACCGGAAGGAACCTTGATGATGTATGTTGGGTGGGAAGAATCACCGGATCTACTTGAGGACTTGCCAAAAGCACATCAACAAGCGTATCTAGAGGAGTGTCCGCTATTCGATCCAGCAACTTCCCACGCTAACAGAAACTATAGTATACTGGCAGAGCATCTGCGTACGTGGTCAGGTGCACTTCGGAGCAACCATCCGGAGGCGTCCGTTGCGGCGGTAGGGGCGAAGTCTCGTTGGATAACGGAAAATCATCCTCTCCAATATCCATACGGTGCTGGTTCGCCTTTGGCCAAACTGTGCGAAGCAAAAGGAAAAGTACTCTTACTGGGTGCACCTCTAAACACAATCACTCTTCTTCATTACGCTGAGAACATGGCAAAGGTGCCTGACAAACGAATCATACGCTACAGGATGCCAGTTCTTCGTTACGGTCGACGTATCTGGGTCGACATTGAGGATTTCGACACAAGCCGCGGCATATTTTTTGCAAACGCAGAGGAATACTTCCAGACCATTGCGCGTGACTACTTATCATCTGGCAAAGGATGTTCCGGGAAGGTTGCCGCAGCACAATCATATCTATTCGATGCTGCTGACTTGGTTGAGTTTGCGGTTCAATGGCTTGAGAGAACATTTGGCGAAGATATTTTGGGGGCTTCACACAAACAGGATTCTGTTTGATGCAGGGGAGAAAGTGATTTGAGTTTGCCACGCGTGATCATCGTGGAATATGATCCACAGTGGGCGATAATGTTCGAAGAGGAGAAGCGTAGAGTCCTAGAAAAGATAGGACACAAGGTTCTAGCCGTCGAGCACATAGGGAGCACAGCTATACCCGGCTTAGGAGCAAAGCCCATAATCGACATATTAGCAGGTGTCCGAGGGACTGATGACGCAGATCATTGCATTCCAATGCTGCGGAATATTGGCTACACAAGTTTCAGCCCAGATCCAGAGGATCCAAACCATTACTACTGTTGTGGAAAAGGCCCCCACAGCATGGGTTATCATCTACACTTAGTAAGGTTCAAAAGTGCAGAGTGGGAGAAACATCTGCTTTTCCGCGACTACCTCCTCGCTCATCCAGAAATAGCACAGCAATACTACGAATTGAAAAAGAAACTAGCTTCAAAACACCGTTCTGACCGCGGTAGTTACACCAAGGCTAAGACTCCATTCATTGAATCTGTAATTGACAAGGCAAGAAAAGACATTCAGAGTAGATGCTGAACACGTCTCAACCGTTGTCAAGATATACCATTGTGGAAATCGTCAGAAAGATCAGCGATGAATATGATGGAGTCGTAGCAGTTTTGCTCTTCAGTTCATTGACCGAGGACAAGTAGACTTGGCTGCTCCGTTGCGGATGTGGAAGAAGAGCTAGCTAGATACCAGCTCGCTGAAGCAAATAGTAGTGTTCTAGATTGTGGACGGACTGTTCTAATGTGTAGCATAATAAGTCATCGTTTGAAATGTATTGGCGGTTGAAAGGTAATGAACTCAAGGATAGTAACTTCAGCAGTGATTCTTGCGATCATCGGCTTAGCCACAGCTTACGGAGTCTACGCTGCAAGTTCCCCAAATGGCACAAACGATTCCCCTGATGCCTCAAGTGAGATCGTGTGTCCCGAAGACGGCAGCCTATATGTATGGACACCCATCGGCACCTTCAGCGAGAACTTCAACTGGAGATGCCTCCGATGCGGCCACACCTGGATGAAGACCTACCCGGACGATAAATACAAGAGCTGGCGGGACACGTTCTTGGAACCCGCATTTGTCAGAGACTACGTTCTGCTATTTCTGAGAGAACTCCTCCAAACGGGCATCTCTGATCCGCTCGCAATGGATTGGACAGGCGGCAGGGAGACCCCTGAGGGAATAGTCGGGTATGAAACCTTCATCTACACAGCAAGCGGAGTAT
>CAYFTD010000302.1:0-9971 GCA_964345915.1 uncultured archaeon | reverse complement strand
AATCGCACAAGCAATAGAAAAGATGAACTAGCAGAGTTGATTGGACCCCGTAGGTCTCTTACGAAGATTCTGTGGATGTCGGAGAACAGATCGAAGATATTCAAAACGACTCACAAGTTTGTCACTCTGGATGCATACCTAGGCAATCGCCTTTGTGGAGCAATGGTGACCGAACCATCCAATGCACGGTATGGTCCCATAGATCATTCAACTTTGAAATGGTCGGACGAGATTTGTGAGGAAACCGGAATCCCTCCAAGTAAGTATGCGGACATCGCGGAGCCAGGAACCGTCATTGGAGAAATCTCCGCAGGCTCATCAAAAGCAACTGGACTCCGAAAGGGAACCCCGTTGATAATGGGCTCCGGTGACCAACAATGTTCAGCTCTAGGCACAGGAACGACTAGGACCGGAGTTATGAAAGCAAGCACAGGGACTGGTACGTTTGTCATAACTCATACTGACGAGTATATTGAAGACCCGTACGTGATGTACAGCAATCCCGGTGCGATTCCGGGGAGCTGGATTCTAGAAGGTGTTCTCCCCGGAACTGGATGGGCATTCAAATGGTATCGTGATCAGTACTATCAAGCTGACGCAGCACTTGCAGGGAAGGGTGAGGAGGATATCTACGATCTGATTGAAGCATCCACAAAGAGCGTACCTCCAGGTAGTGAGGGACTAGTCTTCTTCCCCTTCATGGCATTCACCAAGGGTATACTGTACAGCCTTGGTTTCGAACACACAAAGGCCCATGTCGCAAGAGCCATTATGGAGGGGAACGGACACGGCATCCAGTTCTATGCCAAGACCATGGAAGAGATGCTAGACCGAGGATTTGAGGAGCTCATTATCGATGGCGGTGGCGCAAACTCTCCTCTTTGGCGACAAATCATGTCCGATTGCACTGGCAAGACTGTCGTTCTTCCAAGGTCTAGAGATTCCACTGTCATTGGGGCGGCTATGCTTGCAGCCGTTGGAACAGATGTGTATGGCTCCTTCGATGAAGCAATTGGAAATATGTTCCATGTCGAAGAGAAGAGGCAGCCCATCCCTGAGAACGTTTCAGTCTATGAGGAGCAGTACCAGATATTTGAGAAATTGCTTCTGTCTGAGCTACCCACGTTACTCGCCCACTACTGATTGGTGGGATACGGAGGTCAGAGAGAGCAGTATTCATAGGTCGTGAGGAGAATGAGTGATTCGGACTTCGATGTGGTTGTGATTGGCGGCGGAAGTACGGGTACGGCTGTTGCGCGGGACTGTGCCCTGAGAGGTCTACGGACGCTCCTACTTGAACGCGACGACATCGCATCTGCCACAGTCGGCACTTCTGCAGGAATGATATCCTCGGGACTGAAGTATATGGATGAACCTGAAATCGTCGACATGTGTTCTGAGGAGGTTGTATATCTCAACAGGATTGCACGACACATCATAATGAAGAACCCAATCTTGACGCCTATTCTAGAACTAAGTGATCTCTCTACCGGAGGGAACTTTGCGGCAGAGTACTCGAAGCGAGCAGAAACTCGAGATGTTCCCCCTGTCTTGTTTCTTGAACCTGAAGATGCTATCAAGATTGAGCCGATGTTAAATCCGGACATAATCTCGAGCATGTACTTTGAGGAGTTCTTCATTGATCCGTTCCGACTATGTATTCTTCAGGCTCTTGACGCAAAGACACATGGTGCAGAGATTCGCACCTACTGCGAAGTGGTTGAGATCACCAAACAGGAAGAGAGGATTGAGTCTGTAAGCTTCTACAATCGAGTTACTAGCGAAGTTGAGAGCTTCAAGACCAAGACGATAGTCAATGCAGGTGGACCTTGGGCTGACAAGATCGCTTCACTCGCGGGAGCGAAACTGGAAATCAGAATGAACAAGGGTGCTCATGTAATCTTGGACCGACGTGTAGTGAACGTAGGAATCATCACAAAAGCCGTCGATGGGAGGATGATCTATCTATTCCCACACGAGAATACAACGTTGCTGGGAACAACGGCCCTTGACACCTGGGAAGATCCTGACACACTTGTCGCATCTCATGATGAGATCGAGTATCTTCTACAGAGTATGGAATGGGTTATTCCTTCTATCAGAGAAGCAAGAATCATCCGTACGATGGCAGGTATCAGACCGCTGGTACCCACATGGAAGATTCCAGAGGGAGAGGTGACTCGAGGCTATGAGGTCATTGATCATGAATCTCAAGGTGTTTCTGGACTTGTGAGCTTCACAGGCGGCAAGCTGGTTTTGTGTAGACACATGGCAGAGGCGGCGACTGACCTCGTATGCAAGAAGCTGAATGTGAAGAGGAAGTGCACAACTCACGAAAAGCCTCTGCCGGGCAACGAGGATGACGTCGACATCCTACCGCTATCAGCTAAGTATGGCATCCCTCAACATGCTCTGGAGAGGATGCGGGCTCGACGGGGAACAGAAATGCTGAAGGTTCTGGAGTTGACTCAGGATTTCCCTGAATGGAAGACGACAGTCTGCACTTGCGAGCCTATCTTAGAGGCAGAGATTCGCTACACCATCAGGGAGGAATTCCCCCAGACGCTGAATGACATCAGACGCAGGGTGCGTCTGGGTACTGGGCCATGTCAGGGGACCTTCTGTACTTACAAGGCTGCCGCGATCTTGGCTGAAGAGCTAGAGCTCAGCGGCGAAGACTTTCAGGTTGACATCTTGGACTTTCGGGCCGAGAGATGGAAGGGTATTCGCCAACCGATTCGAGGTGAGCAACTAGCCCAGGAGGAATTGACACAGGGCATCTATGCATGTGTCGGTAGCCTCGACCGTGCGAAGGTTGACTATGACCTGAAACCGTGGGAGGAGTGGATGTAGTTGGACCTGGACGTTGATGTTCTTGTCATTGGCGGTGGAATGGCAGGGCTAGTTGCAGGGACGATAGCTGCTGAAAACGGATTGAACACGCTTGTTCTTCGGAAGGGCCAGGGTGCAACAGCGTACTCGTCAGGCGCCGTAGACGTCATAGGATACCTTCCAGCGACTTTGATTCCCTTCTCTGCGCCCATTGAAGGTCTACAGTTGATCACAGAGATTCACCCATTTCATCCCTACGGGATGTTTGCTTTCCAGGAAACACAGACGGACAACATCCTGACAAGAGTCATCGGGAGTGTGAGCTCTTCGATTGAGTGGCTTCAGGGTCAGCTGAAGAATTCCATCGCACCGCTGTATGGAAGTTTTGAATCCAACATATACCCAATTTCGGTTCTCGGGACCACCAAGCCGACCTGTCTGGTTCAGGAAACAATGTGGAACGGCGGCTTGATGGAGGAAGACGATAGTGTCCTTCTCTTTGCTGGATTCCGCGGTCATCCAGATTTCCATCCATCGGTTTCATCGAAGGCATTCCTAGAGCGACAAATGCAAAGGAGAGAACCTCCTCACAAGGTTGGACATTGCATCGTTGACATTGCTCCGCACGGAAAACAGTACAACGTGTCCTCAATTGAGCTTGCTAGGCATTTTGACCATGATGCCTCGCTATCAGAACTACTGGATTCTCTGAAGAAGCACGTTGACCAAGTGGGTGCCACTCACGTCGCCCTTCCCCCAGTCCTTGGAATCGAATCTTCAGTGGAGAATGAAAAGAAGATGCAAGAAGAGTTGGGAGCTACTGTGTTTGAACTTCTGGCATTTCCTCCCTCAGTTCCAGGACTGAGGCTTCAGAAAGCCCTTGACAAGATGTACCTTCAAACAGGAGGAAAGCTCCTTATTGGCCATGAGGTCGTTTCCGGATCAATAGAAGAACGTCAGGTGACAAAGGTCAAGGCAAGAAGTCCTAGAAGAAGTCTTGAAGTCACGTCGAAGGCAGTCGTTCTGGCCACCGGGAAGTTCATCGGAGGAGGCATTACTGGCGATAGGAACGGCTTCCGTGAAACCGTCTTTGGTCTGATGGCAGTGACAGGGGAGTTCTATTCAGCCGCTGAAGCATTGCCGCTTAGGCAAACCAACACTCTGGCACTGAGTCCCAGAGGGCAGCCTTTCTTGGGCTCAGGACTGAGTGTCGATGCAGCATTTCGGCCGATAGATCACGAGGGCGAGTATGCAGCTGAGAATCTCTTCTGCGCTGGCTCGGTCTTGGCTGGACACAACTTCTCATCTGAGAAGAGCGGTCTTGGCGTTGCGTTGAGCACGGGCTATGCCGTGGGGCATTATGCGGCAGGCTTAGTGAGGGAGGTTGGCTAGGTTGACAGAAGAAGAGGCCTACGAGTTCGTAAGGAAGACTCTGAAGGAGGAGAGAATCACACCGTTTCATGAAGATGAACTTGACACCATCAGATCAGTGGAACGCTGCATAAACTGCGGACTCTGCATCAATCACTGTCCTGTTGTAGCTGCAGTGGGTGTGGATCGCTTTTCTGGTCCTAGAAGCATTGCAGCTGAATTGAGCCGCTCGCCCCCAGAGTTCTGGTCAACAGGCGATGTAGTCTACCTTTGCACCGGCTGCGGAACTTGTAGAGAGGTATGCCCCAAGAACGTCGACATTCCGGAAGTAGTGAACATCGTCCGGACCAGCATATTCGAACACAGACCTGATCTGGTTCCGAAAGGACTCCATGTGGTGCGTGAAACCATCACCAAGTACAATCTAGCTTTCGATCCTTGGGAGGATGTCGAAGAAAAGAATGAGAGTCGCGACATGAGGCTCGAACGCCTAGGGCTGCCACACATTCCTGATCGCGTAGCGAAGAGTTCGGAGGTCCTGTTCTATCCCGGCTGCCAGGCTGAAGAGCGAGCCCAGGAGGTCCGAGAGGCTGCGAAAGTCGTGCTTGACTACTTCGACGTGGACTTTACCTTGATGGAGGAGATGAGTTGCTGTAGCCTGCCTTCACGCCTTATGGGGGATGACAAAACGGGAAGGACTCTTGCTGACACCCTACAGCGTCATGTGAAAGAGCTAGGGGTGAAGAAGATTGTTACAACGTGCGCGGGATGCACCTCCAATCTCTCGGATGTAAGTGTTCGAAACAAGTGGGGAGTGCCAATCTATCATATGCTCGATTTCCTGGCAGAAGAGATTGGATTGGAACGACTTGAAGAGGCATTCAAGACCGGTCGTAAGTTCAGTGATGTGAAAGTAACGGTGCATGATCCTTGTCATCTCATAAGGCACACTTCACGCCAGATCATGAGTCATGCGATTACCATTCTTAGTGTTGCCCCAGGTGTGAAGGTTTCGATTTCTGACGCTGAGGACTCATGTTGTGGTGGTGGCGGTCTTGTTGCTTACCATTCAAGTGATGTAGCCGATGCCGTCGTTGAAGAGAACCTTGCCGCAATTGAAAGGACTGGAGCACAGAAAGTATTAGCCCCGTGTCCACTGTGCACGGCGCATATCGAGAGCAGACTCTTCAAGACAGGCAGCTCCGTCGAGGTCGATGATCTGACGGTATTCATCGCTCAACGATTATCTAAGAAGGAGTGAGAGAACCTTGATTTCAGCCAAAAAGAAGGCCCAGCTAGTCAAAAGAATAATAGATGTTGTCGGTGATGAACATGTCACTGTTCAGGAAACCGACATGGTTCTGAATGCACATGATGCCTGGTCATTGAGCGCAACAAAGATCCGGGATGGTGAACCGTTGCCTCTTGCAGATATGGTCGTGTTTCCGGCGAATACTGAAGAGGTCGCAGAAGTTCTCAAGATTGCCAACGAACTCAAAGTCCCTGTTACTCCAGTTGGGGGAGGTGCCGGTGTCAGTGGGGGAACTCTTCCCATCTATGGAGGTATCCAGCTCGATCTCAAGCGGATGGACAGCATAATAGAGATTGATCATAAGTCTCTCCTCGTAAGAGTCCAGGCAGGAATAATCGGAATAGAACTAGAAGAAGAAGTGAACCGTCATGGTTACACGACCGGTCACACTCCAACCTCGTTGAGGGCTTCAAATGTTGGTGGTTTCGTAGCGACACGCTCAGCCGGCTCATTGTCATCCCTATACGGGAAGATAGAGGATCTCACTCTAGGCCTTGAATTTGTGTTGCCTAACGGTAGCATCATCCGAACCAAAGCCGTACCTCGCCATTCAGTTGGTCCGGACCTACGTCAGCTATTCATCGGCTCTGAAGGAACACTTGGAGTGATAACCGAGGCTACGCTCCAATTGTTTCCAGTCCCACATGAGCGACGTTTCAAATCGTTTGCATTCCCCGATGTGCACAGTGGTATTGAGGCAATCAGAGTGATATTCCGAGAGGGAATCACGCCATCGATCGTGCGGTTCTACGATGCTGAAGAAACGGCTTTGTTCGTGGCTCGGCATACTGATGTTGAAGAAGGACACTGCATGCTACTGCTGGGCTTTGACGGAAGACCAGAGAAGATTGAGCTTGATGAACAGGAGTGTATCCGGATATGTGAGGAACGTGGAGGTGCAGACCACGGAGAAGGCCCCTCGAAACGCTGGTGGGAGCAGCGATATGATATGTACTATCCAACGAGGATCAGGTCACTGAAGTATGCTCTTGAGGACACAATCGACGTTGTGGCGACCTACGAGAATCTTGAGGAAGTATATCATGCGATGAAGAACACAATAGAGGCTCATGGTGCACTTCCATTGACCCACTTCTCACACATGTACCTTAGCGGAGGAAGCATCTACATGAGCTTCTTTCAACAGCAGCCTGACGCAGAAACTGCTTGGTCGAAATACAGAGAGATTTGGGATGATGCTGTGGAAGCATGTCTGCAGGCTGGTGGTACAATGAGTCATCAACACGGTGTTGGTCTGACACGAAGCACCTACACTGAGAACGAACTAGGAGGTGCATTCGAGGTTCTTAGGCAGATCAAGGATGCACTAGACCCCAACTATATCATGAATCCTGGCAAGCTCGGTTTGGGGGTGCGTGAATAAGTGGACCTCAAAGAAGTGGAAAGGCAATCTCGCATGTGCGCAGCTTGCAGGAAGATGTGTAGACATGTCTGTCCAACGTTCTTCGCCTGGAAATCTGACTCACCCACTCCGCACGGAAGGAGTCTGCTAGTTCATCAGGATGCCAGAGATATCCGTTCTCTGGATGACAGAGGAATTGAGGTTCTCTATCAGTGTCTTGAGTGCAGTCATTGCCTCACATGGTGTCTTCCTGAAATCGATGTTGCAAGCATTGTTGAAACTACTAGAATCCGCCTCGTGACCGAGGGTAGGTATCCAGTCGAACTGAGCAAACTTGAGTCTGCAGTGAAGAAGCACCATAATCCCTTCAATGAGAAGCACTCCAAAAGGAACGACTGGCTCTCGACCCGGGGAGAAGGCAAGAGAACAATCGCCTACTTTTCTGGATGCACAGCCGCCTATCGTGAGAAAGAAATCGCACAGGACACAGTATCAGTCTTGGCTACTCTAGGCTACTCAGTCGTTGTATCACCGGACGAATGGTGCTGCGGGTCTCCACTTCTAAGGACTGGATTTTTGGAAACAGCACTAGAGCAGGCGCGACACAATGTTGAGGTATTCAACTCCATAAAAGCTGACGAGATTCTTGTCACTTGTCCTGGCTGCTATAGAGTCCTCACAAAGGACTATCCCGCACATGGACTGAAGCTCAACAAGCCGGTGAAACACGTAACTGAGCTCCTTGACGCGCACATTGATGAGCTTCCGGTTGGAGAGTTTGAAGGGAACGTTGCGTATCACGATCCCTGCCATCTAGGAAGGCACTCGGAGATCTACGATCAGCCGAGGAAGGTAATTGACAAGATAACAGGGAACAGGCTTGTTGAAATGGAACGACATGGTGACAATGCAATGTGCTGCGGCAACGGAGCTGGTCTTAGAACTCTGTTTCCTGAAAAGGCCAAGACCATTGGGGCAGAGAGAATACGACATGCAAATCAGGTTGAAGCCAGCATCCTTGTCACTTCTTGTCCATTCTGCAAGAACATGTTTGTGTCCCAAGCAGAATCAGACCTCAAGGTTCTGGACCTTCCCGAGCTGGTCTGCATGGCTCAACAGTCCAAAAAGACCAAAAGTGAAGACAAATTAAGACCCATTTTTCCGTAGGATGGAGCGAAATGGACGCAGAAGACCACCTTCGACTAAAGATAAGGCTACTCACAGAAGGTGCAACCCTTCCAGAGAGCGAAGCATCTGGAAGAAAGGGAGGAGCTGGTCCTGTGGGTGCCAGATACTTCATTCTCCCAAACGGCCGTCCATGCGGCGTTCCTATACGCCGAGGCGAGATGGCTGCCCGTTTTGGTTCTGCGCCCCTTCGATCAACAGGAGACCCTTCTGTCTGGCTCTATGACGGAAACATACAGCTCCGCACTATTCCACGGCCTAGCTTCTATGATCGCACAACAGAAGACGGAGTGCCTTACGGTCAAGTCGCTCTACTCCACGGGGACACGACTCTGGCCACCACAGTCTATCAGGCCTGTCGGTATTGGGACGGTGGTGAACAGTGCAAGTTCTGCACGATTCCTACTTCATACCTGAGCGGCGATACACCGCTTGAGAAGCAACCCGATCAGATTGCAGAGGTTGTAAGCGTAGCCGAGTCTGAAGGAATAATCACCGATGTTCTCTTGACTACTGGAACTCCTCACGATTCCACTGAGATGGGCGCTGAAAGGTTGATTCCTATTGTGAAACGCATTAGAGAGTCCAGCGACATACCCATTGGAGTCCAAATCGAGCCTCCAAAAGATCAGCGTGTCATCGAGAAGATTGCAGAAGCCGGTGCTAACGCGATTGGGCTGCACATCGAGAGTGCTGACGAATCCGTCCGCGAGGAAATCTGTCCGGGAAAATACGATTACGGCCCGTTGGACCTCTACCGGCAGAGTTGGGAATCTGCTTTGAAATTCTTTGGTAGGGGAAACGTCAGCACGTTCATCCTTCAGGGGCTTGGAGAGAGGACTGAGACAACGCTTAGCTTGGCAGAAGAACTAGCAGAAATGGGGGTCTTACCCATTGTGGCCCCGATTCGCCCGGCAACGGGCAGCCAACTTGCAGATTACGTGCCACCATATGCTGGCAGTCTGGAGCAGTCTGTGGAACTCTACAAGGAAATCGGAAAGATTCTACACCGCTGGAACATCAATCCGTCCGAAACCGCTGCAGGGTGTCACTTGTGTGGAGGGTGCACTCCAATTCAAGAGGCCTACGATTGGGCCGCCAGTGTTTCTTGAATTATCGAATCTTGACATACGGAGAGGTTTATGTTACACTTCTGCTTCCCCAGATGGGACTAACCATGGCCGAGATTCCTGAAGACGAGATTCTCATAGTCGAGCTTAGCAAGGACGATGCTCAAGAGATCTCTAGACTCTTTCAGGAAGTCTGGCCACTAGCCACCGAGTATCCTGAGTCTTGGCGAGAAAGGAGGATGTATACTCCACAGCAGGTTGTTGAAGACATGCGTCAAGGATACCACTATTTCGGTAGTCGTTTGGGTGGAAACCTCGTTGGTGTGTACAAGGCTAAGATTACTGAGGAGGGTCTCTTTGGCGAGCACCAGACCGTCAGCCCTCAGTGCGAAGGCACAGGTCTGGCTTCAGCCATGTACATCCAGTTTGCGGAATACGGTAGGACTCACGGCTGCGAACGAAACTACTGCAACATACTTGTAGGCCAAAAGTCTAGCGAGCGGCTTATGAAGAAGTTCGGCTTTCGTCCTTGGGGTGAGCCTTATGAACAGATTAAGGGAATGCTAGTGTAGATGTATGAGAGAATCCTCTAGTTTCTCCCTATTGGACCGACTCAGGGTTCATATGAGCAAAAACACAACCTTGACTAGTCACTTCCCTTGAGCCTCAAAGGAGTTGTACTCTGCAGTGAATGGTGTTGACATACGTGCCGCAAAGGACATTGTTGTCAATATGCTTTCAGAATATACCGATTCTCCGAAGTCCATACGAATGCTGCTGAGGTCGGCGGAGTCTGAAAGTGTGATGCAGGACAATGTGCGAGGCTACATACAGTCCA